>JAYURR010000155.1:0-10739 GCA_043756605.1 Chitinophagaceae bacterium | reverse complement strand
CATAAATGAAATTATTTTTTTTGTTATAAAACACGTAAATTAAATTACTGCTTTATTTTAAAACTTATTGTTGTTATGAAAAAACTACTGCTTTATTCGTTTTTATCTGTCTCTGTTTTTATTAACGCATGCAGCAGTACAAAAAATATTGCAGGCAATAATAGTAAGATTGATATTACCATTGTGCAGATAAATGATGTGTACGAAATTGCGCCGCTTGACGGCGGTAAAGTGGGTGGCATGGCAAGGGTTGCAACGGTTAAAAAAGAATATCAAAACAAAAATGCCAACACCCTGTTGATTATTGCAGGCGATTTTGTGAGCCCATCGGTTTATAATAGTTTAAAGTTTGATGGCAACCGCATACGAGGTAAACAAATGATAGATGCATTGAATGTTGCCGGAACCGACATGGCCGTTTTTGGTAATCACGAGTTTGATATACCCGAAGCCGATCTGCAAAGCCGCATTAACGAATCTGATTTTCAATGGGTATCAAGTAACACGTTTCAAAAAAAAGGAAATGATATTGTTCCGTTTGTAAAAAACGGTATTCCATTGCCAGAAACTTTTATAAAAACTTTTACGGATAAAGATGGCACCACTGCAAAAATCGGTTTCATTGGCCTTACCTTACCTTTTAATAAAGCTGCTTATGTAGGTTATACCGATGTGTTTACTGCTGCACAAAAATATTACGATCAGCTTAAGGATAATTGCGATGCTGTGATTGCCATTACGCACCAGGCCATGGAAGATGATATAAAACTGGCCAGGCTAATACCCGGGCTGGCACTCATCATTGGCGGACATGAGCATGAAAGACATTATGCAAAAATTGGCAACGTGTATATTACCAAGGCTGATGCCAATGCAAAGTCGGCGTACATCATCAAACTTAAAATCAATACAAAAAATAAAGAGCTGAAAGTAAAGGCTGCTATAATTGATGTGAATGAAAGTACTGCACTGGATTCTGCAACAAATGTGGTGGTAAAAAAGTGGACAGACATCGCCAATAAAAGTTACGCATCGCTTGGGTTTGATGCAACCAAAGTTTGTATGCAAAGCGGTGAGCCGCTGGATGGGAGAGAAGCTTACATCAGAACACAGCAAACCAATTTTACAAAGCTGATTGTACGAGCTATTGAAAAAGCATCGCCTTCGGCAGATGTTGCCATTGTAAATTCAGGCTCCATAAGGGTTGATGATATGGTGCAGATGCCCGTTACGCAATATGATGTGATACGCAGCCTGCCATTTGGCGGCAGCATTATGGAAGTGGATATGAAAGGAAGTTTGTTAATAAAAATTTTAAACGCAGGTGTGAAAAATGTGGGCAGTGGTGGATTTTTGCAATATTCAGCAGCACTGAGTAACAATAATAACATCTGGGCTTTAAAAAATATTCCCATTGATGCTGGCAAAGTTTATAAAATTGCCTTAACTGATTTTTTAATGACTGGCGGCGAAGCTAATCTTGATTTTCTTACAAAAGATAATCCCGGAATGGTAAAAGTGTATCCGGTATTTACTGATTTGAATGATGCAAGATCGGATGTGCGGCGGGCTATCATCCGGTATATGGAAGAATTGTAAATAACATTATCAACTCGGAAACCGATACCATTTCCCATTCACTTCAATAAGCACATCGGCAGCACTTGGCCAAAGTGGCGGCACCGAATTTTTTAGCTCCCAGTCTTTTAGTGCATCCTGTAATTCCTTCAGTTTAATGGGCTGATTTTTTGATTGGTCATGTTTTTCTTCCCTGTCTGCTGAAAGGTTAAAAAGATAAGTCACTTTGTTTTTTTCGTTCACATACAATTTCCAATCGCCGCGGCGGAAGGCCTTTGAATAGCCGCTCCGCCAAAAAAAATCCTTATGTGCCAACAGCGAATCATTGGTAAGATATGGAAGCAGGTTAACGCCATCATAAACTCTGTCTGCAGCAAATGCAGCACCGCTTACCGCCGCAATGGTACTGTAAATATCCAGCGAAGAAACCGGATGATTGTATGCTGTTCTTCCTTTAAAACCATTGGAAAATTTCATAAAGAAAGGCACTGATAGGCCGCCATCAAAATGCGTAGCCTTGCCGCCACGCAGCGGCGCATTATCGGTTGCACGGGTGTAAGTGGCACCACCATTATCGCTTATCAAAAAAATAAGACAGTTGTTTGACAGCCCTTCCTGCTGCAGTTTTTTTAGCACCCTGCCAACAGCATCATCAAGTGCTTCAATCATGCCGCTGTACACACGCCTTACCGAATCTGTTTCGGTTTGTATGCGGTTGTAATAAGTTTTAGGTACCTGAAATGGATCGTGCGGTGCATTAAATGAAAGTGTAAGAAAAAATGGTTTTGTTTTATTGCGTTCAATAAAATCAATACCCTTATCAGCCAATGAAAAAGTAAGATAGCCGGAATCTTTTACAATGTTTCTTTGTTCTTTAATTGCGGTGGATCCATGCCGCGGTGCCCATGCCGGAATTTCAGAAAAAGCCCAGGGCAGGCGCATGTTGATGTAGAGGCTTGTATCAACCGGGTCATCAACATAGCGGCTGAGTGCGCCATCAAAATAATAACTGTAATCATAGCCATGCATATCCGGAAAAACAGTGGGCGAAGATGTAAGGTTCCATTTGCCAACATAGCCGGTTGCATAGCCTAGTTGTTTCAACATTTCAGCAATGGTAATTTCGCTGGCAGGCAGGTCGGTTACATACACGGAGCGGTCTAAAAAAAGATTGGGCTTTAATGTAGCAATGCCTGCAGGTTTCTTTTTTAAAGAGAAAAGATGCCGGGTTATTTTTTTCTTTACCGATTTATCAAACTTATCGTACAGCATAAACTCGGCTCCAAAGCGTTGCTGGTAGCGGCCCGTAACAATACCCATGCGTGATGGTGCACATATGGGCGATGTTACATAAGCCTGTGTAAAACGTACGCCGGTTATGCCCAGCGAATCTATATTGGGTGTATGCACATTTTTATTGCCATAACTGCCAAGGTCGCTGTAACCCAAATCATCGGTGATAATGAGGATGATGTTGGGAGGGTTTTTAGTTTGTGCTGATAGAGAAAAAGTGAAGTAAAAAAATATTAACCCAGAAAGTGAAAAATGTCTTAACATAAAACAATTAAGTATGCATGTGGTTTGCTTAGATGCCAACAAGATAATAAAAAAAGCCTCGCATTCAGCGAAGCTTTTTAAGTGCCCACGAAAGGAATCGAACCTTCACGCCCTTGCGAACGGCAGATTTTGAGTCTGCTGCGTCTACCAATTCCGCCACATGGGCATTTTGGGTTGAAAGTTAATTGTTAAAGGTTAAACGTTGGGGAGTTCAATATTTGAAGAGATTTATCAAAAACAAGAACTCAACCATTAACCAATAACTACAAACCATTAACCTTCAACGGGCTGCAATATTACATCATCCCTCCAATCTGTCCAAAATACGTTGCAGGTATTTTTTTTTGTAGTAGTATTCTTTCAGTTTTAAAAGATCGGCAGTGGTGGTGGTTGCATCGTTGTAGTTTTCAACAATGGGCTGTACTTCTTTATAAAGCTCGCTTTCAAGCTGCTCAATCTGTTTGGCCGAGTCTTGGTTCAGTTCTTCATTCAGTTCCATCATCTCCATTAAAAATGTGGGAGGCAGTTGGTATTTTTCTTCCTCTTCCAGCAATTGTTTTAACTGTAATACATATTTTATGGTTTGGTTCTGGTTTTTTAAAATTTTTAGTGCTTTGTTTAATTGAGATGATATTTCTAAAGCTTCGGCCTGCTCATGTTCAGTTGCTTTTGCAAAAAAATCGGGATGGTATTTTTTTTGGAGCTCAAAATATTTTTGCGCAAGTTTGCTCTTGTCAATTTGTAAAGAGATGGGCAGTTCAAAGAGTTCAAAGTAGTTCATGTTGCAAAGGTAATTCATCAGTTTGTTTTAAAAGAGCCTTTGAGTTTTTAGAAGTTTTTGGTATTTCAGCAGCTTATTTACTTTTTTGTCTTGATACAAAAAAGTAACAAAAAAAATCAAGGCAAACAAGAAGCCTCCGGCCTTTTTGCCGGCCAGCGCCACGGTACCAGTATGCTTTTTTCACAAGCAATCAATAACCCAAGCCAATTTTTAAAACCTTTTTTAAGATAGCAATCAGTTCAATTATCATTAGTGCGGCAGTTCATTAATATGTAAGATCAAAATCGAAAAATACCGTGGTCGTAGTTATCTAAACAAAAATAAACAGTGGGTATCCATTAAATGAAAAGCTGCTTTTATTGAATTATTCGGACTGTGTCTAGGAGTAGAATTACCGATGTACAAGCTACAGTAGTACAAAAGCCAAATCAAGGAACCATACGACAAAGGGGATACAATCTTTTGTCGGGCTCCTCCTGAGCGTAGCCGAAGGATTTGGTTCTTTTTTGGAGAAGCAAAAAAGAACATAAAAGAAGCTTACAGTTGCCCTAATCTTAAAGCTATGGCAGACTGCTAACAGATATCAAATCTTAAATGTAAATTGCCGCCATAAACAAACGATTGATGCTAAAGATTGGATTAGTACGGGAAGGCAAAATACCGCAGGATAACCGGGTGGCACTTACACCGGCGCAATGCAAATGGCTGCGCCTGCATTTTGATGATGTGCAAGTGGCGGCACAGCAATCGGCGAATCGCTGCTATAGCGATCAGGAATATGAAAGGGCAGGAGTGGAAGTTACAGAAGACATGAACGACTGTAATTTGCTACTGGGCATCAAAGAAGTGCCGGTTGATATGCTGCTGGAAGGCAAGCGGTACATGTTTTTTTCGCACACAAAAAAAATGCAACCGGGTAATCAAAAACTTTTTAAAGCCATGCTTGATAATAAGAATACACTGATTGATTACGAATGTTTAGAGCATGCCGATGGCACCCGCATTATTGGCTTTGGTTTTTTTGCCGGCATTGTGGGTGCACATAATGGCATGATGGCTTATGGTAACCGCACCGGTGCCTTTAAACTGCAGCGGGTTGGTTCGGTTAACAGTTTTCAAAAACTGATACACACTTACTTTGGTTTAAAACTACCCAACATAAAAATTGCTGTAACCGGCACCGGGCGTGTGGCGCATGGTGTGCTGGAAATTATGAATCTGATGGGCATACATGAAGTTGAACCGGATGAATATCTGGAAACTGAATTTACATACCCCGTGTACGTGCATTTAAAAGGTAGCAATTTGTATGCAAATAAAGAAACCGGTAAATACAACCGCAACGATTTTCATACAAATCCGCAAAACTATAATTGTAATTTTCAGCAGTTCATTTCTGATACTGATATTTTAATTAATGGAATTTATTGGGAGAAAAATATTCCACGCCTGTTTGAAATGGAAGCTTTGCAAAGAACAGATTTCAGAATTAAAACCATTGCCGATATTACCGACGACTTTAACGGATCGGTACCCTGTAACCTGGGCGATAGTACTATTGATAACCCGGTTTATGGTGTTGATAAAATCAGCTTTGCAAAAACAGAAGCTTACTTGCCAAACTCGGTAGATGTAATGGCAGTGGGCAATTTACCCAACGAGCTGGCCCGTGATGCAAGCCGTTATTTTGGTGAGCAAATTATAAAACATGTATTGGATGATATACGTGTTGGCGGCAGCGAACTGATAAATCATGCTACTTTGATAAACGAAGGCAAGCTGAATGAGCCGTATCTGTACATGAAAGCCTATGCAGGCCTTTAAAGAAACAGATAATAATCTTTTAATGCGGCAGCAAATTCGGGGGTATAATTGTGGTGAATATCTTTAATGATGATTTCGTTAAACTCCCGTTCATTTTTTTTAGAGGAGAAGAATAAGATGCCTCTAAAAAACTTATGCTTCATGGTTTGCTTTACTAAAATTTGTTTTGAAAGATGCAACCCTATCTTTTCTGCTTCCTCAACAAAATAAGTAACCCGGTGATAGGGGAGCAGAACGGCAAAAAATCCATTTTTATGAAGCAACTTTTCAACAACGCTCAGTAATTGCATTAAATTAAGTGCGATACTGTGCTTTGCATTGTTTTTATTTTCATCGGTTGACAGCAGATCATCTTCAAAGAAAGGCGGATTGGAAATAATACAATTATAGGTTTTATGGGTAGTAAAATTTAAAATATCTACATTAAAAACCTGTATGTTGGCTGCCCAGGGCGATGCAGCAATATTTTCAGTTGCTTGCGCCGCAGCGGCGGCATCAATTTCAACCGCATCAATGGTAAGATTATTATTTTTTTGGGAAAGCAACAGCGGTAAAAGCCCGGTGCCGGTTCCAATATCCAGGCAGGAGCTTTGCTTTAAACTTTTTGCCGGCATGCAGCTTTTGCAACCGGCAACCAAGGCACCAAAAAGGCAGGCATCGGTACACACTTTCATGGCACACTTATCCTGGTGTATTTTAAACTGTTTAAATTTGAAATAAGAATTTGCCATAAGATTGACCCCGCAGATTACGCTGATACTTCAACAAAGCTCAGTATGCAGATGTTTTGAATTGGTTATCAGTAAACGGCTTAAAGAAAACTTTATTGTAAAAAAAATAAATAAGTATTCCAGCAACTTACCATTCGGCTCTTGCCGATGGACTTATATCCATTCCAGAATAATCTTTTTCTAAAAATTTATAGTAGCCGGTAATAGCAATCATAGCAGCGTTATCGGTACAATATTCAAATGCAGGTATAAAGGTTTGCCAGTTTTGTTGTTGCCCCATCGCGGTAAAAGCCTTACGCAGACCGCTGTTGGCACTTACGCCGCCAGCCAGGCAAATATGGGTAATGCCGGTTTCTGAGGCGGCTTTTTTTAGTTTGTTTAGTAAGATGCTTACAATTCTGTCTTGTACCGATGCACAGATATCATCCATATTTTCAGCAATAAATTTTTTCCTTGTTTCTTCATCTGCTAAAAATTCGGCTTTAAATAAATTACTGGTGCCGGCGTTTTTTAAAAAATAAAGAATAGCGGTTTTCAATCCGGAAAAACTAAAATTCAAGCCAGGTATTTGTGGCTCCGGAAATTTAAAACGTTTGGCATCTCCATTGGCTGCATGTTTATCAATCAATGGCCCACCGGGATAAGGAAGCCCCAGCATTTTAGCCGTTTTATCAAATGCTTCCCCAGCCGCATCATCAATGGTTTCGCCAATTACTTTTAATTCAGATGGGCTATCGCAACGTACAATTTGTGTATGGCCACCACTTACTGTTAAACATAAAAAAGGAAATGCCGGCCGCTCATCGGGTATCAAATTTGCCAGTACATGCGCCTGCATATGGTGCACTGCTATCAATGGTTTATCTAATGCCAGTGCAAGTGATTTTGCAAACTGTGCGCCAACAAGTAAAGAGCCAATAAGGCCGGGAGCTTGTGTAAATGCAACCGCATTTATTTGCTGCAATTGGCAATGGGCAATTTGCAAGGCAGCATCAACAACCGGTACAATATTTTGCATGTGTGCACGACTTGCCAGCTCTGGCACCACGCCGCCAAACTGCTCATGCACGGTTTGGTTGGCAATGCTGTTGGATAAAATTTTACCATCCACACAAACCGATGCGGAGGTTTCATCGCAGGAAGATTCGATAGCTAAAATAGTTGTGGGCAAGTTATGAGTTATGAGTTATGAGTTACGAGTTATGAGTTATGAGTTATGAGTTATGAGTTATGAGTTATGAGTTATGAAAGTGATTGAATACAAAAATAATTCATAATTCATAATTCATCATTCAAAATTATTTTGAACGTATCGCCGTTACCGGATCCATTTTTGCCGCCTGCGATGCAGGAATAATACCCGCCAAAATACCCACGGCAACGCAAATAATAATGGCTGTAAGCAACATGGGTAACGAAATAAAAACAGGAAAGTTAAATGGCCCGGATAATATAAGTGTGAGTATATACACAAAAAACAACCCAATGGCACCGCCTACAATGCAAAGCAAAGTGGCTTCCATTAAAAACTCAAAAAGTATGCTGCTTTTTTTGGCACCTATTGCTTTTTTAAGGCCAATAACACTCGTTCTTTCTCTAACTGTTACAAACATAATATTGGCAATACCAAACAGGCCAACAATAAGGCTGATGCCGCCAACAATGGCACCCACCACATTTACGGTAGAAAAGAAACCGGTAATTGCTTTACTAAAAGCCTCCACACTGTTCAGCGAAAAATTATCTTCCTGCGTAGGGCTAAGCCTGCGTATCTGCCGCATAATGCCTTTCAGTTCATCCATCAATGCGGCGGTGGTAACGCCTTCTTTACCTTTGGCAATTAAAATAGGGTTGGCAAATTCTTCTTCAAAAAGTTGTTTGCAAAATTTGTATGGTATCATTATGCAGTTATCATAATCCCAGCCAATTAAATTCTTTCCTTCTTTTTTAATTACACCAACAATGGTTGCTTTTTTACCTTTTACATCAACCTGCTTGCCCAGCGCACGTTCGGTGCTGCCAAACAAGGTTTCGGCGTTGGTAAAACCAATTAAACAAATATTGCTGCCGGCCTCAAACTCACGTGCCGAAAAAAAACGGCCCTGGTCAAACCCGAGTGGTTGTATGGCCATTTGCTGCTCGTTAATACCGTATATGCCCACACTTTGCAGCAAATCATCTTTATGCGATATGCTGCCGTTTGTTTGCATCAGGTACGCAATATCATCCAGTAATATGGCCCGTTGCCGCACCATGGCCGCCTCTTCGTATTTTGGTATCGGGCGTGATTTAAATTTCCAGAAGGGCTGATCGGGTCCGCCGCTGTAATCCCATTTATCAATGTAAATGGTATTGCTGCCCAGGCTTTTTACTTCGTTCTGTATATTGCGTTCCATGCTGTTAACCGTTGCCAGTACGCTTATAATGCAAAAAATACCAAAGGCCACGCCTGTAAGGCTTAGGGCTGTACGGAGCTTGTTAACTTTCAGCTCCTGAAAAGTTAATTTTAAAGAATTGCGGATAATGTTGAGCGATTTACCCATGTATCAAAATTACGTTTTGCAATTTGATTTAGAGTTATAAATATATGAGTGGTTTTTTGAGCCGGCATTAGTTCTTTATCGGGCTTCATTGGCACAGTTTATCCCGAAAGCTTTCGGGACACACTTGTACGATATAACTTTATTCATCCGCTCCCAAACCTTACCTTTGCGCCTCTAAAATAGGAATTCGCTCAGTTAGTGTAATTCGTGCAATTCGAACAATTAGTGTACATGAAATATATCAACGAAATAGAAAAACGCAAAACATTTGCCATCATCTCTCACCCCGATGCCGGTAAAACTACCCTTACAGAAAAATTTCTGTTATTTGGCGGAGCCATACAAACAGCCGGTGCTGTAAAAAGCAACAAAATTAAAAAGCATGCCACCAGCGATTTTATGGAGATTGAGCGCCAGCGTGGTATTAGTGTGGCCACCAGTGTAATGACGTTTGAGTACAACGGACATCTGATTAACCTGTTGGATACACCCGGCCACAAAGACTTTGCAGAAGATACTTACCGCACATTAACAGCGGTTGATAGTGTGGTGCTGGTAATTGACAGTGTGAATGGAGTAGAGGCCCAAACCCGCCGCCTGATGGAAGTGATAGCCATGCGTAACACGCCGGTAATTGTATTCATAAACAAAATGGACAGGGATGGTAAAAACCGTTTTGACCTTTTGGAAGAAATTGAAAATGAATTAAAAATTCAGTTACACCCCATGACGGTGCCCATTAACAGCGGTAAAGATTTTAAAGGTGTGTACGATCTGCATAAAAAAAGTCTGGTACTTTTTACCGCCGGTACCAAAGCTAATGATGAAGATGTGGTGGAGATAAAAGATTTGAATGATGAAATTCTTAATAAAAAAATAGGAGAGAAAGATGCCGCTACTTTAAGGGAAGATGTGGAACTTATTGATGGTGTTTATGGCGAATTAAATAGTGCCGATTACTTAGCAGGAAAAACGGCACCCGTATTTTTTGGCAGTGCTGTAAATAATTTTGGTGTAAAAGAAATGCTGGATACTTTTATACGCATTGCACCAACACCAAGGCCACGCCATACTACCACCAGAGATATTAAACCGGAGGAAGATAAATTCAGTGGTTTTATTTTTAAAATACATGCCAACCTGGATCCCAAGCACCGTGACCGCATTGCTTTTTTACGGGTATGCAGCGGCCGCTTTGAGCGTAACACGTATTACCATCATGTGCGTATGGATAAAGACCTGCGCTTTAATAATCCTTACAGTTTTTTGGCCCGCCAAAAAGAAGTAATTGAAGATGCTTACCCCGGCGATGTGGTTGGTTTATTTGATACCGGCAATTTTAAAATTGGCGATACCATGACGGAAGGTGAAGATTTTTACTTTACCGGCATACCCAGTTTTTCGCCTGAAATTTTTAAAGAAGTAGTTAACAAAGACCCGATGAAAACAAAGCAGTTGGAAAAGGGATTGAGTCAGCTAACAGATGAAGGTGTGGCCCAATTGTTTACCCAATTTGGTGGTAATAAAAAAATTATTGGTTGCGTGGGAGAACTGCAGTTTGAGGTAATACAATACCGCTTGTTACAGGAGTATGGCGCATCGGTGCAAATGAACAACCTGCCATTTTTTAAAGCCTGCTGGCTTACCAGCAAAGACCCAAAAAAGCTGGAAGATTTCATCAAATACAAACAAGCCAATATTGCCGAGGATAAAGATAACCACCTG
>JAYURR010000154.1:0-34592 GCA_043756605.1 Chitinophagaceae bacterium | reverse complement strand
GCAATTTCTATCTGCCCGTTTGTTACACCCTGCAAGGCTTCGTTCAAAGTAGTATTGGCAATTTCCATACAATGCGCTTCCAGTTGTTTGCCTTCGGCAGTTAAGACGATCAGGTTTTTACGCCGGTCTTCTTTGGATGCATTTCTTTTTACCAGCATCAGTTTTTCCAGGTTATCAACCAGCCTGGTTATGCTTGGCTTATCCCTGAACGTTGCATCGCACAATTGTTGCTGGCTCATGCCATCTTCCTTCCACAAATGATACAACACACTCCACTGCTCAATGGTTATTTCCACATTGGCCTGCTTAAAATTCTTTTGTAGTCGCCTGCCAATGGCCGTGCTGGCCTTACCGGTTATAAAGCTGTAGAGCTCTCCTTTTTTAAATTGGTTGTTTGGCATATAGTTGTTTATGCAACTAAACAAAGATAATCATTCGTTTGAAATTTTAAAATTTATTTTTGTACCCAACGGTAGCGCTTTGTGGAGCTTCATTGGCGTCGCACTCTTCTACTGTAAATCTATTTTGAGCGCATTAAAAGTTAAATCATTTCTATATTTGATACTTAATAACATCCAATGGCCGGTTCTGTTCTTCTCTATATTCTTATTTGCCTGCTTTTTGTTTGGTTCGTTGCTTTTCTTACTTATTATCTCAAGAAAAAAAAAGATAAAATCCTTTTACTAAAAATGAGGGGCAATTGGGGTAAACAAAAAACAGGATATAGAAATTATGATTTGATAACATCATTTTCAGAGTTAACAACAGAAATTCCTTTCCATCAGTTAAACCAACAAACCATAAACGACCTGGACATTTATGACCTGTTTGCCTTTATTGACAGAACTACCAGCAAACCAGGCCAACAGTATTTGTATAACAAGTTAATTAAGCCAACAGATAATATTACCCAACTGGAAACTTTTAACAGGCAGGTAATTTTTTTTACAGAGAAAGCCAAGGAAAGAGAGGATGCACAGATTTTACTGAGCCAACTCAACCATTCAGATGCTTATTATATTACAACTCTTTTAAAAGATAAACTTTTAGCAAAACCCCGCTGGGCAAATTTACTGGTAGTTAATACGTTTGCTGTTATTGCAATGCTGGTACTGTCTGTTAAATTTCCGGTGCTGTTAATCTGGTTAATTCCTGTATTCGGCATCAATATTTTTTTTCATTACTGGAACAAAATCAATATCAATAAATTCATAAAATCGTTTCCACAATTAATTAAGCTGATAAACATTAGCAGATCATTTGTAAAAAAAAATCTGCCATTTGATAATACAGGCATTCAAAAAAATATAGAAAACTTAAACGGATTTAAAAGAAAATATAAGTTGCTGAGTTTTGCAGATGCAGGAGATAACGAAATAGCGCAGTTTCTTTTATTACTTTTAGAATTAACCAAGGCTCTTTTTCTGGTGGAGATTCATAGTTTTTTCAGCACACTAAAAGAACTGAAAAATAAAAAGGCTGACATTAACAGCTTATTAAATTATACAGGAAATATTGATGCTGCTCTTTCAACCGCATCGCTACGTGCCGGCTTAACAAGCTATACCACACCTGTAATTACCGCACATAAAAAAGAATTAATTGCAAAATATCTCTATCATCCCTTAATTGAAAACTGTGTTGCAAATTCAATTGAGATAAAACAGAAAAGCATATTAATTACCGGTTCAAACATGTCGGGTAAATCAACTTTTATAAGAGCTGTTGCCATTAATGCTGTTTTGGCGCAAACCATTTATACCTGTTTTGGTGCTGCATTTGAAACTCCCGTTCTTAAAGTATTTACATCAATAAGAATAACCGATAATGTTCAGGAAGGCAAAAGCTATTATTTTGAAGAGGTTAATACCATCTGCGAATTAATTAAAGCATCGGAAAAGCCATTTCAAAATCTGTTTATTATTGATGAGGTTTTTAAAGGTACCAATACCATTGAACGGGTGGCTGCAGCAAATGCTATTTTAACTTATCTCAATAAAAACGAAAACATTGTTTTGGTAAGCTCACATGATATTGAACTGGTAGAACTTTTACATCCCCAATTTGAACTTTACCATTTTGTAGAGAACATTGAAAATGGCAATCTGGTTTTTGACCACCTGTTGAAACCCGGACCATTAAAATCACGAAATGCAATTAAGATACTTTCCATTGCAAATTATCCTGCGGAAATAATAGAAGAAGCAAACCGTATTGCAAATAAGAATTAATTTGTGCTGTATGCAAGTGATGCTTTATATTATTATTGTTTTATTTCTGCTTTACGCACTGCTAATCTGTTACTACTGGAAAAGCTGGATTTCGATTGCAAACTTCAAACCACAAACCACAAACTACAAACCACAAACCTGCATTTCAGTTATCATTCCTGCACGTAATGAAGAAGAAAATATAGCCCATTGCCTCAATTCAATTTGCAATCAATTTTACCCAAAACAATTATTTGAAGTTTTGGTTGTAGATGATTACTCTACAGATAAAACAGCAGCCATTGTAAACAGTTATGCTGATAAAAATATAAAACTCATCTCTTTAAAAGATTTTGTGCATGATAAGCTCAATTCCTATAAGAAGAAAGCGATTGAAATTGCCATTGCACAATCAACCGGCGAGCTGATTGTTTGCACCGATGCAGATTGTATTGTTGGCGAAAATTGGTTAACAACTATTGCTGCTTTTTACGAAACGCATCAACCCGTATTTATTGCCGCTCCGGTTTCCATAAACTGCAGTTTTAATTTTATAGAAATGTTTCAGGCGCTTGACTTTGCCATGCTGCAGGGTATTACCGGTGCATCGGTACATAAAAAAATACACAGTATGTGCAATGGAGCTAATCTTGCTTATACCAAAAAAGCATTTAACGCTGTTGGTGGTTTTGCAGGCATTGACAGCATTGCCAGCGGCGATGATATGCTGCTGATGCACAAAATATATAAGCAATGGCCCGATAAAGTGATGTTCCTAAAATCGAAAGAAGCTATTGTGCAAACAGCACCGGTAAACTCAGTAACAGCATTTTTTAACCAACGCATACGGTGGGCTAGCAAGGCGGATAAGTACGATGATAAAAGAATATTTGCGGTGCTGTTGCTTGTGTATCTTGTAAATGTGTTGTTGTTAGCACTTCCGGTTTTTGCAGTATTTAATAATGTGCAATACACAATGCTCAATGTTCAATATTCAATGATTGGAGTTTGGTTATTGTTACTGCTTTTAAAAACGATAGCAGAGCTGCTCTTTTTATATCCGGTTGCAAAGTTTTTTGGTAAGCAAAGTATGCTCTGGTTATTTCCACTGATGCAGCCCTTTCATATTTTATACACGGTTATTGCCGGTTGGCTGGGTAAGTTTGGAAGTTATCACTGGAAAGAAAGAAAAGTGAAATAAAGTTTTGAATTTGTAATTTACAGCATGACCCAAACTAATTTTTCATTTAAAGCAGCCATGTGGAAGCGACTCAAAAAAAACAGGGGCGCATTATTTGGGTTGATTGTTATTGTACTGGCTGTACTGATTTCTATTTTCGGTTACGTGGTCGCCCCCGATAATTCGCCCAATGCCGATCTGCAAACTGTGGAAATACAGGCTAAGAAGCCGGGATACAGTCAGCAGTTTTTAAAAATATTCAGCAAAGAAATTTCAGATGGTAACTGGCTTGATCATTTTATCAATGGCAAAAAAAATAATTTTCAAATAATTCCCATCAAAGGCTATCGCATAAATGGCAACAGCCTTTTGATAAATAAATTTATTGATGATGACACAACCGTTGTTCAGTATTATTCCATCAACTATTTAACCAGCAATATTCCTTCAGACATTCAAAAAAATATCATCACAAAAAAATATTGGTTAGGCACCGATAAATTTGGCAGGGATATTTTAAGCCGTTTGTTGATTGGCACAAGAGTGAGTCTGGCTGTGGGTTTAATTGCGGTGCTTATCTCTTTAACACTCGGTATTATTTTAGGCGCACTTGCCGGTTACTACCGTGGCTGGGTTGATGAAGTGATTATGTGGTTGGTAAATGTAACCTGGAGTATTCCTACTTTATTACTGGTGTTTGCCATTACCATGGCCATGGGCAAGGGTTTTTGGCAAATATTTATTGCAGTTGGCCTAACCATGTGGGTGAGTGTTGCCCGCCTTATACGAGGACAAGTGATGGCTATTAAAGAAATGGAGTATGTGCAGGCTGCACGTGCTTTGGGTTTAAAAGATAGTCGCATTATTTTGCGGCATATTCTCCCAAACATCCTGGGACCGGTGTTGGTAATTGCTGCCGGTAATTTTGCTACGGCCATTATTGTAGAAGCCGGTTTAAGTTTTCTCGGCATTGGTATTCAACCACCGCAACCAAGCTGGGGATTGATGATAAAAGAGAATTACAATTTCATCATCACCCACAATCCTTTGCTGGCTTTAATCCCCGGCTTTGCAATAATGTTGTTGGTATTGGCATTTAATTTATTGGGGAATGGGTTGAGGGATGCGGTAAGTCCAACGTAACCTAAAACCCCCTCCGCTCCCTGAAGGGGCAACTTGAGACTCTGATGCTATAAGCCTTCTTTCAAAATTTAGGGCTAAATAAATGCAGCCTATTTAAATTATTTTACTGTTGCCCGGTTCTCCCTTCAGAGGGCGGAGGGGGTTTTTACTCGGTTGGTGCCACCTGCACATTTCTGCTAAAACCTTCTTCCAGCGAGATAAAAGTTTCTGTTCTGTCTATTCCTTTTATTTTTTGCAGTTCATCATGTAATACAAACCGCAACTGGTTAATATCTTTACAAACAATTTCAATAAACATGCTGTAGTTACCGGTTATGTAATTCAACCGCACAATTTCTGGTATGCCCATCAGCTCTTTGGCAACAGCATCGTACAGCGAACTTTTCTCCAGGTAAATACCAACAAAGGCGGTGATATCGTAACCGAGTTGTTTAATGTCCACATCCATTTTATTACCTTTAACAATACCAAACTCCTGTAATTTTTTTATACGTACATGTATGGTACCGCCGCTTACAAAAAGTTTTTTACCCAGTTCGGCATACGATATCTCCGAGGTCTCCATCATTTCATGAATGATTTGCAGATCGAGTTTGTCAAGATTTAATTTGGTTGCCATTATTCAGTATGTTTTAGATTATTTTCAAATCAATAAGCAAATATTTGAATTATTTCTATAATTACCAAATATTTAATAAAATATATTAAACGTATGGGCATTTTACCTTAGTTTTGTGTTATCAAACAATCTGGTATAGACCAGAACAAATTGTGGGGTGATGAAATTGCGTAAGCATGGCAGACATGCCCCCTTGTCTCGGGGGTGAGGATAACAGGATAAACGTAGCATAGAGCCGTTTTGTCCGCCGCAAGGCGGATAAAACGACCGGGGTCGACCACCGAACTTTGTACTACAGCTAACTGCCTCGTGAAGGTTCGATCCCTTCCCCTACAGCAACCTAACAATAAGAAGCCTTCGTTGAAAAACGGAGGCTTTTTTATTTTGGTTATAAAATTTTAACAGCCAACTCTTTTATAACCAGTCGCACATTGCGACCGGATAATTTTCAATAATTCCGCCCCGTAGGCAATCCTTTATTTTTCTCCCGAATAATTTCCGCCGCAATACTTACAGCAATTTCGGGTGTTGTTTTACTGTAGATATTTACGCCAATGGGTGTAAAAACTTTCTGCAACACCGCTTCTGCAACACCTTCGGCTTTCAATTCATCCATCAGTATTTCTATCTTATGCTCACTGCCCATTAACCCGATGTAATAAAATTCTTTTTGTAACAGTTGTTGCAAGGCAATTTTATCGGTTCGGTATCCCATCGTCATAATAACAGCATAATCATCTTTACAGTCTGTAATATATTCGTGCAGTTGCTCATAATCCGGAACAATTATTTTTTCGTTTGCAAAAAAATTATTCAGTACCGTATTCAGTTCTGGCCGGTCATCATACACTCTGCTGTAAAAACCCAGAAAGCACATTAATTCAGATAATGCAAGACTTACGTGCCCGCCACCAATAATATGAATGATTGGCCGCTGATTTATTTTTTCATTATAAAGCCAATCCTGATTTGATTTATGTTGAAGGCTGCGGTTTTTATCTGCCGGTACAGTTTCACGAATACTTAATCCCTTGGGCGAAAGTTGAATAGTATATGGCCCTTCCTGCAGAATAGTTTCAATGTTTTTTTCATCTGCATTTGTTATCGGTATAAAAACATTCAACTGGTTGCCCTCACAAATCATCCCAGAGCGATCTGTTGTATGTTGCTTATCATGATACTGCTGCATCAACTCCACTTTCATTTCATTATCATGCAGCATCGCTTTAGCTTTTTCTACAAGTTTATGTTCCATAATACCGCCACCAATGGTTCCGCAAATAGTTCCATCGTTTGCTACAGCCATTTTAAAACCGCTTCGCCCCGGTGAACTGCCTTCGCTATCCAGCACATACAACAGCATTACAGCTTGTGCTGTTGCTAATTTAGCGGCAATAAATTTCCATACATCCATTAATCAGTTATTTCATTTTCTAATTTTTTCTATGGGGTGAGCCACCCTTTTTGGAGTGACTCACCCTGCTAACTTTTCGCTCTGTTTTCTAATATTTTTTTAAATGACCGTCCACGTATTTCATCCAGTGTTAAACCGGTTACCAACACTTCTTCTTCGGTAATGGCACCGCTGTTTAAAGCCCGTAAAAAATAATTCAGCAAACCTTGTCCCGTTGCTGCATCATCAAACACATCACCAATCAATGTTGCACGGGCAGCTTTATCAACAAAAGTTTTCAAGCGCTCAACTGCATCATCATAACTCTCTAAAAAAAAGGCATACACTGCTGCGTAGCGCATGGGAAATTGTGCAGGGTTTAAATCCCAGCCCTGGTAAAAACCATTCCATAAAGAGTGGCGAATATGATTGTATCCTTTTTTCCAGGCATGATGAACGGTGTCTGTATTTTCCTGCATCTGTTGCTGCGTAAGGTTATCGCCCCTGTGCGTACCAATGGGCATTGTATTCGTAGCGCCATCGCTTAGCCAGATACCGGTGTGTGCCAACGCAACCTTAGTCATGTGGTGTGCAAAATCGCAAACCGGGTGATCCATCTCCTGGTACTTTGCTGTAATGCTGCAACTCGCTGTGTAATCATAAGTACCAAAATGCATCGCAATACATCTCCCGTTACTTGCTTTTATAAAACGATGCAAAGGATTGGTGCCATCAATATCCATTATGGCCTGCGTGGTTTCCACCATCATCTCCATTTTTAAAATTCCTTTTTCTATTTTCAGTTCTTCTTCCAAAATATCAAAGAATGATGCCAGCGTTGCAGGTTGTTCTGGTATGGTAACCTTGGGCAGCATCACAATAAAATTATTGGGCAGTTTGCCCCCGGTTTCTTTTACCAATGTACTTACAAAAATATCCAGCGTACGTAAACCTCTTTCTTTCATCTCTTCGGTAAAAGGTTTTATACGGATGCCGATGAAGGGAGGTAAAGTTTTTTCTCTCATCCCTTTTGCCACTTCCACTGCAGCCGTACGGGCTGTTTCATCTTCTTCTTCATTGCTGCGGTTGCCGTAACCATCTTCAAAATCAATGCGAAAATCTTCAATGGCTTCTGCTTTTAATTTTGCAATTACTTTATCATAAATTTTTTTGCTAAATCCGGTTTGGTTATCCATATCAAAAACATTTCCAAACACATGGTGGTCGGGAGCGTATGTTTCAAATATCTCCAAAGCCCTTGCCCCCAGTGATTTTGCTGCATCGTATTTAAAGAGGTTTGCACCACCGTATAATGTATGTACGGGCTGGCGCTCACTTCTATCGCCGGGATAAATTTGTTGAAACGCCGTGTTGGCATTTTTTAAACTGTTGAATAATTCTTCTCTTTTGTTTGTTGGAATTGATGTACTCATTTTTATTTGTTGTGATATTTTTACTAAACGCTGTTCAACCTTATTGCTCCAAGTTCCCCCTTCAGGGGGCGGAGGGGGTTTCAGCTTCCACGGTAAGTTGAAAACCCAAATGGATTTATCAGCAACGGCACATGATAATGTGCATCATCAAAAACAATAAACTGAATTTCCACTTCGGGATAAAAGCCTTTTATTTTTTGCGCTGCAAAATAACTGCCTGTATCAAAAACCAGTTTGTAATTTCCGTGAACCATTTTTTTTTGTGATGGTAAAAGATCAGCAACTCTTCCATCTGCATTTGTAATTCCCTGTGCAACGGTTTGCCAAACGCCGTTAACCGGTATTTGTAAACGGATGCTGATATCTTTGCCGGGTTTACCAATGGCGGTATCCAGCACATGTGTAGTAAGCTGACCAGGTTTTAAAAAACTCAAGTCGCCCACAGTAATTAATTTTTGAAAACGCAGAATGGTAATTTTCATTTGTTCGCCCATGGCAATATGCAGTTCTTCACCAATGGTATTGCTGAGCCTGTCTTCCAGCAGGCGCAGCATTTCGGCTGCAGATTTTCCGGTTGCACAAACAATAAAAATGAAGCCAAACTTTGCTTCGTATTCTTTGTTGGCATCTGCAAGTGCTGCAATGGTTTTTTTTGTTGCTGCTGCAACAGATGCCTGTTCTTTACCGGCAAATTTTTTTGTCAGACTCTTTACATCGCCAATCTTAGGATGCTTTGCAAATGATTCCAGCCAATCGCTGCTGCTGCATTGGTTGTACCATATATCTGTGGCGGCATCAATTAAATCCGTTTGTGAAGCAAATGGAAATTTCTTTAACATTAATTCTGTCCAGTTAATGCACCAGCAGCAACTCATAAGCCATTTTATCTTATTGTTTTTATTTAATTTATTGAATTCTTTTATTGTCATGATAAAAAATTTTGTTTTTACTTATTACTACTTTAACTCCGCTCCCTGTTCAATCCAGCAACGAATAATATCTCTTTCTTTTTGTGTGATATTGGTTTTATTATTTTGCGGCATTGTTTTGGTAACCACAACCCGCTGCATAATTAAATCTTTCTTCTTCACAATATCATCCGGTGTATCATACATAACGCCATTGGGCGGTGCTTTGTAAACATCATCAGTTGGTTTTGATGAATGACAACTAACACATCGTTCCTGAATTATTGCATTCACTTCACTAAACTCAATTTTTGTATTACATGCTCCGGGATCTTTTGGTGGTGCCGAAATAAATGCACCAGCCAACAGTATCAAAACAGATACCGGCATTATCCAAACAGCCAATTGCCCTTTTTCACGGAGGTTAAGATAGTGTTTTACGCCTGCAGTTCCTACAGAAATGATGATCAAAATCAACCACGGATTTTCATATCCGAATGTTGTAGGAAAATGATTGCTGATCATCACAAACAAAACCGGCAATGTAAAATAGTTATTATGTAAAGAGCGGGCCAATGCATTTTTGCCCAACTGTGGATTAGTAGCAACGCCTTGCCTGGCTGCTTTTACCATCGCTTTTTGTGCTGGTATTATTACAAAGAAAACATTGGCAACCATAATGCCGCCAATCATTGCACCAAAATGTATATAAGCAGCACGGCCACTAAAAACATGACTGTAGAAATAAGCGAAGCCAACTAAAACAGTTAAGCCAATCAGCGTAAACCAAACCGGTTTTTTTATTAATGGAGATTTGCAAAGCAGATCATACATGATCCAGGCTACTACAAAAGAGCCAACGCCAATTGCAATACCATAGAGTGGTGTAATATCCAACACATTTTTATCAATCAATAAAGCCGATGCATTAAAATAGTAAACTACAAACAATAAACAGAACCCTGATAGCCAGGTAAAATAAGCTTCATATTTAAACCAGTGTAAATGTTTGGGAATTGTTTTGGGTGCTACTTTATATTTTTCCAGGTAATAAAATCCGCCGCCGTGTATGGCCCAAAGATTTCCTGCCAGTTCATCACGTACATCTTTACGATTCAAAGCATTTTCTAAAAAAACAAAATAGAAGGAGGCGCCTATCCAGGCAATGCCAAAAGTTATATGCATCAGGCGGATAACAATGTTCAGCCATTCCATTAAATGTGCTTCCCAGGGTGTGCCTTTTACATAAATATATAAAGCGCCAACCATGGCAACAGATACCAGGATGATTGCTGTGTAAACAAATGTTTGAGAAGATAAAATACCCGCTTTCTTTTTTTCAATATCATTTCCTGCTTCATCTTCTGCATCAAATTCTTTTACAACTGTACGCAGGTAGTAAGTTATAGCGGTAAGCATAACCAACACAAAAGCAAATACTACCAATAAAATAATTCCCACCATTGTTATGCTTTTTTCTTACCAAATAAACGCAAGCGACTGATACCACCATCAGGAAAAATATTTAACCGCACATGCGTAATACCAGATAACTGGTTTATCTCTTTAATAAATTCATGTTCATGATCTGCATTTAGTTTTTGAGTAGTTAATAAAGATTTCCACTCAACTTTATTATTTATAACATCATCATCTTTATCAGTTGTACAGACTTCAATTGAACAACTATCAGGATAGTTTCCTTTAAAATGACAGGTATCAACCACAATGCGTTCAACAGTTCCGGCTGTTGCCAGTTTTAAAATTACCCAATCCCTGTTGCCGGGCATACGGTTTCGTTTAGTTTCCCAGCCATCGCCCATATTAACGCCACGGCCAGGCATTATTAAATTACCCATGGCACTAAAGAACATATCGTTGCAGGCAATGGCTTTGCCACCGTTAATTGCAGCGGCCAAATCTATTTCTTCATCAGCAGCAACTGCATCCCAGCTCTTAAATACTTCACCATACACTCTTAGTCTTGCTACACCACCATCGGGGTAAATATGCAAGCGGATGTGCGTATAAATTTCATCGCTGTTGCTTTCGTAAAAATTTTGTGAGCCGGCATCTAAATGCGATTTTGACAAAATTTTTTTCCACTCAATAGCTTCCCATTCTTTTACAGGGTCAGCATCATTTAAGTAAACTGCTTCAACAGATGCATGTGGCGGATGATTGCCCAGAAAAAAATTAGTGTCAATATCAAAGCCAACAATTTTACCAGGTGTTGCCAGTTGTACTACAGCCCAATCGTGGCCCGGAGTACGTTTGCGACGGCTTTCCCAGCCATCCATCCATTTACCACGGTCGGTATATTTATCAGTAATAAAAATTCCTCTGGTTGGTTTGATGAGATTTTCTTTTTCTGCAAAAAAATCATCGGTAGTAAATAATACTTTTCCTCCAAGCCTTTCGGCAGCTAAGTCAGTAAGCTGTGCAAATGCCGGAGCTTCTTTGATTATTTCTTTTACTTTTTCAAAAGCCATTGTCCTGCGTTTTAAGCCCCTCCTAATGAACTTCGTTCGTTCTCTTGCAGAGAACCCCGAAGGGTAGAACTTCAGAGCATTATTATTTAAAGATTATTTTACCATGCTTACTTTCTTTATCAACGATCTTACCCATAATAAAAACCGTTATCCCGTTTACAATTGTTTGCTGCACTGTTCCAAATAAATTTTGCCCGCAGTAAGGACTACAATTATACCGGTGCAAAATATCTTCTGCTTTCACTTCAAATTTTTCATCGGGGTTCCATATAATTAAATCTGCATCATAACCAACATCCAGTTTTCCTTTCTGCTTATCAACCTGCAAAAATTTTGCAGGATGTTCTGTAAGCAAAGGAATGAATTTTTCGATAGAAATTTTTTCTTTCATGGCCGTCCATGCAGCAGGCAATAAAAACTGCAGGCCCGCAATACCACCCCAGGCTTTAAGCAGGTTACCAGTTTCCAGTTCTTTTATATCCGGCGGTGCCGGAGAATGATCGGTTGCAATAAAATCAAGCAAACCATTTGCCAATGCCGCTTTAAGCTGATCATTATTTTCTTTTTCACGAATAGGCGGAGCACATTTGTATAAACAATTTGAATCAGGAATATCCTCTGCATTAAAATAAATATAATGGGCACAGGTTTCAGCCGTTATCGGTAAACCTTCTTCCTTTGCCTGCTGAATTTTTATCAATGCCTCTGCAGATGATACATGCACAATATGCGTTTTACAGTTGTGCTTGCGGCAAAGCTTTATCATCAGGTCTACCGCATCGTTCTCCCATTGCTTAGGGCGGCTCTCCAGATAATAACGATAGCTATTTGGAAAATCTGAAAATTTATTATCTACTTCTTTTTTAAATATTTCGCAATGCGCCAATAAAGGCAATCCGTATTTTGCAATGATGGGCATAGCTGCATCTATTTCTTTTTCGCCCACATTCGGAAACTCATCAATGCCTGAATGCGTGAGAAAACATTTAATACCCAATACGCCGGCTTGCATCAGTCCTTCCAGATCATTTTGATTTCCCGAAATCAATCCGCCATAAAAACCAACATTAACATGCAGTTTATTTTTTGATGCTTCCTGCTTTTTATTAAATGCATTTACGGTTGTTGTAACCGGACTTGCATTCAACGGCATATCAACAACTGTTGTTATTCCTCCGGCAGCAGCGGCTTGCGTTGCAGTATCAAAGCCTTCCCAATCGGTTCTGCCAGGTTCGTTGATGTGTACATGTGCATCAATAATGCCGGGCATTAAAATATGGTCGCCAACATCTTCTGCTCCTTCAATTTTACTAAAATGAATTGCTGTGATGATATCGTTTTCTATCCACACAGTTGCCGGTTGAAGTTTTCCTTCAACCCAGCAACGGTTACTGTATATTTTTTTTGTGTTGTTCAAATTATAAAAGAGCCTGTTTAATAGATATTCAAATGTTGAACGGAGCGTCGCCACTAAAGTTAAACCAGGGAACAAATGCCTGTAAACAAAAAACTTTTTCGCAACCGCTGTCATGGCACTTCGACTCCGCTCAGTAATAGCCGCTTACGGGGTTGTATAAACCCATCAAAACTTTTTCAGGCGTAATGGGTGCGTCATAACCAATATCAGCAGCAGCATTAAATGCCAGCACCGCATTACGAATTGCAAAGTAACTACCAATACCATACATCAGTGGCGGCTCGCCAACTGCTTTTGATTTAAAAATGGCCATATCATTTCCATCGGTTTGTAAAAATTTTATGTCGAGTATTTTTGGCACCGAATAAATATCCGGAATTTTATAAGTAGATAATGCATTGGATAATAATTTACCCTCGGCATTATAAATGATCTCTTCCATCGTCATCCAGCCAATACCTTGTACAATGCCGCCTTCGCATTGGCCAAGATCAACAGATCTGTTCATGCTGCTGCCAAAATCATGCACTACTTTTACTGCATCAATTTCGTAAGTGCCACGCAAGCAATCAACCGTAACAATCGTTAATGCAGTACCATACACATGGTAAGCAAAAGGATGCCCCTTCTCAATTGTTTTATCGTAGTGAATGAGCGGAGTTGCATAATGACCTTTTGCACTTAAATTAATTCGTTTCATAAAAGCCTGCTGTATCAAATTCTTCCAATTAAAGATGGAGGCTTCTTCATTGATGTAAACCACTTCATCTTTTATTTCAATTATTTCATCTTCATTATCTGTTAGTTCGGTTTTTATAAATGAAAACAACCGTTCTTTTATTTGATTGCAGGCATCAAGTAAGGCTTTACCATTCAGGTCAGCTGTAGAACTTGCTGCAGAAGGTGATGTATTGGCAACACGGGTTGTATTTGTTGTTTCTAATTTTATTTTATCGGGTGATATACCAAAACTGGTTGCGGCAACCTGCAGCATTTTTGAATTTACACCCTGCCCCATTTCCACAGCACCGGTACTCACGCCAACTGTTCCGTCGCTATATACATGCACCAATGCCCTTGCCTGGTTCATCATGGTATTGGTGAACGAAATGCCAAAACAAATGGGCATCAGCGATAAACCTTTTTTAAAAAACTGATTTTGCTGATTGAATTGTTGAATTTCTTTTTTAGCAGTTTCAACATCAAACAATTCTACTGCTTGATCCCAACAAATCTTCGACTGACATTCTTTTACTATTTGTCCGTATGGAAATTCATCGCCGTTATCCATCATGTTTTTACGCTGGATAAAATCTGTATCAACATTTAATTTTTTTGCTGCATCATCAATGGCAGATTCTATAACAAACATTCCCTGTGGACCACCAAAGCCACGGAAGGCCGTGTTGGGTGGCAAATTTGTTTTGCATGAATGTGCTGTTACAAATACGTTTGGAATATTGTAACTATTGGCTGCATGAAATAAAGTGCGTTCTAAAATTGCGGGAGAAAGATCGGCCGCAGCACCACCGTTCTGATAAAATGTTGCTTCGTATGCGATGATATTTAAATCTGCATCAAAACCAATTTTATAATCGCTGCTATAAGGATTTCTTTTGCCAGTCATCCGCATATCTTCCATGCGGTGCGGAATACATTTGGCTGGGCGTTTTAAAATCCATGCTGTCATTGCAGCAAATGCTCCCCAAGCCGATGCCTGATCTTCTTTACCGCCAAAGCCGCCGCCAAGGCGTGCTACATCCACTTCTACTTTATTCATGCCCACACCTAAAACCCTTGCAACTGTTCGTTGCACTTGCGTAGGCCCTTGTGTTGATGAAAATATTTTTACACTGTCGTGTTCTGTTGGGTATGCATAAGCTCCCTGTGTTTCCAGGTACAATTGCTCTTGTCCACCGGTTTCTGTTTGTCCTTCAAAAATATATTTGCAACCGTCAAAAGCTTGCTGCACATTTCCTTTTACAAATTTTCTGGATGGGCTTAATAATTGTCCCTTTGCGTATGCAACTCTTGGATCGGTGATGATTGGCAGCGGTTCAATTTCTATTTTTATTTCTTTGAATGCTTCTTCGGCAGCATCTTCATTTTCTGCAACAATTAATAAAATTGGCTGACCACGATAATGCACTTCTGCATCTGCCAAAAACGGTTCGTCTTGTATGATACCACCGATCTGGTTTTCGCCGGGAATATCTTTACAACAAAATATTTTTACTATGCCTTCCATCTGCTCTGCATCTGAAAAATTTATGCTTGTTATTTTCCCATGAGCAATCGGCGAATCGAAAATTTTTACAAATAAAATGCCTTCCATCACAGGTATATCATCTACATAAATAGATTTGCCTGTTACGTGTGCAGCTGCATCTATATTACAGCCCCCTAAATCTCCGCCAGCTGGCGGAGAACCTGAAAGCTCTTTTATATTTTTTGCTTTATGCATTTATTTAACAGGTAATTCCTTAATTAAATACCAATAATTTTTTTAATAGTTTCATTTTCATTTTTAAAATGAGCCAGAAACAATTGTCTTAATAAAAGCCTTTTGTATTCCTTTGCTCCTCTTGCATCGCTGATGGGTGCAATTTCAGTATTCATGATTTCAATAGCAGCTTTTAAATTTTCTGCGTTGATTTTCTTTCCTTTTAAAAAAGCAGCAGTATCTTTTAAATATTTAGGAAAGGGAGCTACGCCTCCGGCAGAAAGATGAATATCTTCTATTGTGCCGGAGGCGCTCAAACTCATCTGGCAAGCCGAGTTTACACTTGCAATATCGAGATGTGTACGCTTGCTTACTTTTTCAAAATTGAAATGTGTGTTTTGTGGAGGAGTGAAAATTATCTTTTCTATAATCTCGTCCGCATCTTTGTCAATCTGTTTGTATGCTTTGTAAAAATCTTTCAACTTTACAATTCTTGTTGTTCCATTTTTATTCAGCAGCAGTTCGCTATCGAGTGCCAGAAAGAAAATACTCATATCGCCAATGGGCGATGCATTTACTAGGTTACCGGCCATGGTAGCCATATTGCGGATGGGTGTGGATGAAATTAGTTTGATGTACTTCTTTAAATCGGGGAAAAAACTTTGTATCAAATCCGATTCTGCAAATGCTGTAACAGTAACTGCAGCACCAATTTCACATTGTCCGTTATTCAATTTAATTTGCTGCAAGTGGCTGATATCAAACAAATGCTCAACGCTTGATTTTTTTACTGCGAGTGCTTTTTGTACAACCAGATCGGTTCCGCCCCCTAATACTAATTTTTGTACAATGGGGTTTATGGTTGAAGCGGTTTCATTTATGTTTGCTCTTAATTGAGTAAGCCGCTCTTTTAGCTGCAGAAAATAATCGGGTATAAAATTATGCTCAACCAGCCAGGCGATGGTTTCCTGTTGGGGTTTATCATTTATTTTTTCAGAAAGAATTGTAGCGGCTCTTTCAATAGACTTGTAACCGGTGCACCTGCAAATATTTCCATCAATAGCTGCGATGGCATCGCCATACTGTTTTGTTGTTTCATTTAATACAAACCCGGTTAACGACATTACAAAACCAATGGTACAAAATCCGCATTGTGTTCCATTAGCATCAACCATGGCCTGTTGCACAGGAGAGAGTTCCTTCATGTTAATGCCTTCAACTGAAACTATGTGTTTGCCATGTGCATTGCCAAGCGGCATCAAACAACTCGTCATGGAGCGATAAACTAATTCTCCGTTTTCAAAATCGCCCACTAAAATATTGCAGGCTCCGCAATCACCTTCCCGGCAGCCAATCTTTGTACCAACCAGCCTTTTGTAATATCTTATGTAATCAAGCACCGTACTGCCGGATGCCTGCTCTGCATTTACCAATTTATTATTAAGTATAAAACTGGTCATCAGTAATCTTTTTTAATTGTGCTCTCACTCCATTTTTTAAATGCTTCCAAAGCTTCTTCCCTTAATATCTGTTGGGTAAACAATTTTCTTTCGGCAATCGGCTTAGCAATCTCCTCGTAAATAAACTGGTCATCAAAATTGATGGCAGTTGCATCTTCTTTTGAATTGGCATAAAATAGTTTTGCCGGCCTTGCCCAATAAATAGCACCCAGGCACATTGGGCATGGTTCGCAACTGGTATATATTTCGCAGTCATCTAATTGAAATGTATTTAATACTATGCAGGCATTTCTTATAGCTACCACTTCGGCATGTGCGGTAGGGTCGTTGGTTGTAGTAACTTGGTTTGCACCACGTGCAATTATTTTACCGTCCTTTACCACAACCGCACCAAAGGGTCCGCCTTTTCCTTCTTCAACATTATTTATGGAGAGGCGAATGGCTTCCAGCATAAACTCAGAGGCATCTTTACTCATATTTTTGTATTGAATGAAAACGTGCTGTTAAAGCAGAAATTTTTATGGCCTGCACATGCAATCAACAACAATAAAAATAACGAATTGCTTCAACGCAAACAAATATCATACTGCTTTAAATGTTGTCATCTTTATCACACAATATTGCAGTATTCGTTCATTATATTTGTAAATATGAATGCTGTTTATTCTCATTTTACAAAAGAGCAATGCAGCAATGCCATACAGCGGCTTACCGCTTTATGGGCATTTACCGAAAGCGGCCTTGGCGGAATTATGCATGCACTTCAAATTCCGTTTACCGGCTTGCTGGTTGGTGGTATGGCTGTAATTATGATTTGCCTGATTGCTGAATTCTCTGCACAAAATTATAAGCAGATTTTAAAAGCCGCTTTAATAGTGTTGATTGTAAAAGCGATGGCATCACCATTTACGCCTGTTACAGCTTACATTGCTGTTTCGTTTCAGGCATTGCTTGGCTTTTCGCTTTTTAGTTTGCTAAGGGTAAATTATATCAGCATAATTTTGTTGTGTGTAATTGCCATGGCTGAATCTGCCATTCAAAAATTACTGGTGCTTACTTTATTTTTTGGAGATTCGTTGTGGAAGGCTATGGATAAAATGGTTTTTTTTGCAAGTACACAACTTGGCAATGTTGTTTTAAACGGAAGCTACTGGATTGTTGCTGCTTATCTTTCTATTTATGTACTGGGTGGTTTTATTATTGCCTGGTTTGCTTACACCTTTACAAAAAGTTTTGATACAGTAAACCCAGCTTTTATTTTAAAAGAGTCATCGGCAGTTAATACAGATTTCCTTGCCAGTAGTACCTCCCCCAAAAAAAATAGTTACAAAAGAATCTGGGGCTTGTTATTGATAATGGCTGTACTATCAGTTATCCTTTTCTTGTTTGCAGCTGATAAAAAACAAGGATGGGTAGAGGTTTTAAAAACAGTTATCTGGACGGTTTCTGCATTGCTGATATGGTTTATGCTGATTGGGCCGTTACTTACAAAAACTATTCAAAAATTATTAAAGAAAAAACAAAGCAGGTACAGCGATGAAGTGGCAGTAACTTTATCATTTTTACCTGTATTAAAAAAACTGACTGCTTTGGCCTGGAAGCAAAGTAAACAATACAATGGTTTTAAAAGATGGCATTTTTTTATCAGCGCTTTAATTTATGCTACGCTTACTTATACTGATGCTGTTTCTGATAAAAACCCATCCCTAAATAATTCAGTATGAGTATTTATATTCTTTCCAGGCCCATACATAGTGGTAAAACAACTGAGCTGATGCAATGGAGTAATCTGCAAAATAATATATACGGTATATTAATGCCTGATATAAGTGGCAGCCGGAAAATTTTAAATCTTGATACAAAAGAAATTTTTGAAGCGGAATGTGTTGATATTACAAACACAAAGCTTTCTATCACCTCTATAGGAAAATTTAATTTTTATACTGATGCTTTTGAAAAAGCCAATTCAATTATACTACATGCATTAAGCCAAAACCCACGCTGGCTAGTAATTGATGAAGTTGGCAAGCTGGAGATTAGTGGCAAAGGATTTTATGTTTCTGTTGAAGATGCTATAAAAATATATGGCGATAAGGATAAACCTGGAGATTTGTTAATTACAGTGCGTGATAGTTTATGTGTAGAAGTGGTTTCTTTCTTCAACATAAAAAATTATAAAATTATCAGCAAACTGAATGAGACAAAATGAGGGTAAAAAAAACTCCCCGCAAAAGCGGGGAGCAAAAAATAAATTTAATTCTTTTACTCATGCATTACCAATATCGGCATGTTGCTATGGTACGATAATGTTTTTGTTCTGCTGCTGCTTAATAATTTACCAATAAAGGATTTGTTTTTTTGTATGGCGATGATGAGATCAATATTTCTGCTTTCGGCAAAAAGGTTAATGGCTTCATCCACATCAAACAGGCGCATAAAATAAAACTCCGGATTATACTCTGCAAACATCTTTTTCAGTTCCTGCTTTTCAGCTTCGTAGCTTTCGGTTAACGAAATATAATGTTCGTTATCAACATTCACAATATGCAACTGTGGCTTAAATGCATCCAGAAAATTTTTGATTGGCACCGAAGGTGTAGTTTCTGTTGTGGTTTTAAAATCGGAAGTAAGCATTACATTTTTAAGCTGGGTAAAAGTTGCATTTTGCGGCACAATTAATACCGGGCAAATTTTTCTTTCGGCCATCTTTAAAGTATTACTTCCAAAAAATACCTGTGCCAGTGCAGAGCGGCCGGTGATGCCCATAATAACCAGGTCGGCACGGCGATGCCTGGCCGTTTTTTCCAATCCATCTACAAAATCATTTTCTTCAAACGCAAGAATTTCCATATTTACAGCATGGTCTTTCAATAAACTGGCTTTCAGGTTTTCAAGATTTTCAGCGGCGTTTTCCGCTTCGGAAGCTTTGCTGCAACTGTGGTATAAAATCATGGTTACACCATAATGACCAGTTAATAATTGTGCAGCATATTTTGCAGCATTTAAAGAAGTGTCGGAAAAATCTACAGGTACAATTACTGTATTCATATTTGGTAGCTTTTGTTTAATTGTAAACAAATTTACTCAATTTCTGTCTGATATCAGTTTCTTGTCAGTTTTATTACTAAGAAATTTTTGGATTTGCAGCCTGTTTTAAAAAGCTGTTTATTTATCTTTGCCGGCCATGGCTCAAAAAAAATTAGAACGGTTTGCTGCAATAAAAACTTTTGCCAATGTGCTGGAATATCCTTTGAATATGAAAGGAAGCTGGTATGATTTCTTTAAAAATAAAAACCAGATAATTCTTGAGCTTGCCTGCGGCAGAGGTGAATATACTGTTGGTCTGTCGCTTTTGCACCCGCAGCAAAATTTTATAGGCGTTGATGTAAAAGGAAACCGGATGTTTATTGGCGCCAAAAAATGCCTGGCACAAAATTTAACCAATGCTGCTTTTTTGCGTACGCAGATTGAAAAATTAACTGATTATTTTGAGGCTGGCGAAGTAGATGAAATATGGATAACTTTTCCTGATCCGCAGTTGCGTATCTCCAAAGCAAAAAAAAGGTTAACACATCCGAGGTTTTTAAGGCTTTATCAGCAAATTTTAAAACCGGGTGGTTTTATTCATTTAAAAACAGACTCGCCGGATCTGTATCGTTTTACAAAAACCGTAGCCGAACTTTATGATTTAACAGTTGTTGAAGACTCAAACAATGTTTACAGCGAAGCCATTGTAAAGGAGGAACTAAAAATAAAAACACACTACGAAAGTCTGGATATTGCACAAAGCAAAAAAATTCATTACCTGAAATTTACTTTGCCGTTGCAGATAAAAAATATTGATGATGAGTTACAGCAATTAATACAAAAAGATGAACAACTGGATTGAAGGCGAAGATTTTTATTACAATGAACAGGGATTTATTGTATTAACTGCAAAGTACCATCTTGACAGGGGGCATTGCTGTGGCAATGGTTGTAAACATTGCCCATACGATTATGCAAATGTAAAAGCCCCTCCTAAATCCTCCCCCGAAGGGAAGACTTTTATAGACTCTAAAAAATAATTGTATCTTTTCTGCTGTGAAAAAGAAAATAACTAAAAAAAATCTTACTGTTAAAGCCCCTCTCCAACAGGGGTTACTTGCTAAAGGAACGAACGAAGTTCATGGGAGGGGGCCGTATAGTTTTTTTGCTGATGTTTATGATGTGGTGAGGCAGATACCAAAAGGCAAAGTAACATCTTACGGTGCCATTGCTGCTTATTTGGGAACCAAACTAAGTGCCCGTATGGTAGGCTGGGCAATGAATGCAGCGCATGTTGCTAAACCTAAAGTGCCTGCACAACGGGTTGTAAACAGAAACGGTATGCTAACCGGCAAACACCATTTTGCTACGCCAACAACTATGGAAGAGCTATTAAAAAAAGATGGAGTTGTTGTAAAGAATGATACGATTGTTGATTTTAAAACCAGGTTTTGGGATCCGGCAGAAACATTGGCATTATAATTTAAACGCAAACTCCATTTAAATACTTACATCACTGTAACCCGTTTAATAAACTGATTTATTATGAGCAATACTTTACTTACAGGCAATGTTTCTTTTGTTAACCACGAAAAGAAGTATATCATTATTGAATATGAAGTAACGGGTAAAAAGAAAGTTGTGAACGGCAGTGTTGATGAAAAACATTTAAAAGCAAAACATGTTTTTCATATTGGAGATACGGTAAGTTTTACGGTGGGCTTATCGGGCCGTGGAGATAAGATGATAGCATCCGACATTAAATTTTTATACAACAATGCGCTGGATGTACTCATTAATAAAGCCAGAATAGAAAATAACTTTACAGGCTACTTAAAAATTGTAGATGATAAATATTATGTAAAGGAAATTGACAGTTATCTTTTCTTCCCCGTAACCATTTCGCCCTGGCAGGTTAAACCGAATGATGAGGAACTAAACGAAGCGGTAACATTTGCATTGGACAACCTGGAGAAAAAAGAAAAAATAACCGCCTCTCTTTTTACATTAAAATTCATTCCGGAATATTACTCTGCCGAAAGAGCCTTAAAAAAAAATGAGCCGATAGCTGCTGAAATTTACAAAATTACCGAATATGGTATTTACCTGAATTTGTTTGGCGAAAAAGTGCAGGCAAAAATTGCGCCTTCGGCAGATAATTTATCTGCTAATTTAAAAGTGGGCGATAAAATAAATGTGCGGATAACTTATTTCAGTAAAACAAAAATTGTGGTTGAGCCGGTTCTATAATTCATCCAGCTCTGCTTCGCTTATCTGCAATTGCAGCAACACTTTTGTTTTTGACGGTGCCATCATGGCAAATAAAAATAATAAAACCAGCATGAGCGCCAGAAAAGCATAATTACCCGTAATAAAAAAACAAATAATGCAGAATAGAGAAGGCCCTTCCAGCAGCGCCCACTGCACAACACATGCCAACCGGTACCGATCAAATTTTTGTTTTGCATTGGTTTGCATATCACGTATCTGCAACAGTTTCTTTTTAAAAAAAGTCATTCCTGCAAAAATGCCACTGGCCGCTAAAACCAATGCTACAACCTGTAAAGCCTTGTTCAGATTTTCTGCCGCAGGCAAAACCTTTTTTGAGTAAATGAGGTAAGCACAAGCCGATGCAAATAAAATTTGCCCAGCCATTAATGCTTTGTGAATGATATTTAATGCTTTTAAAGCGTTGCTTTTTTGCATGGCTGTTTAGTTGTAGATTGTGTCAACTTTGGGGAAGTTTGTTCAGGCATAATAAGGGCTTATCATCAGATAAACCACCACTCCCGTTACCGCCACATAAAACCAAACCGGCCATGTAATTCTAACTAATTTTTTATGTTGTTCGTACTCGCCAATCAATGCCCGGTAAGCCGTAAATAAAATAAATGGAAGTATAATGCCAGCCAGCGGAATATGTGTTATCAAAATAAAATAATAAACCATCCGTAAATTTCCGGCCAGGGTTTTTTCATCAATGCTTATTATTCCATCATGGTTTAAATCGCCATACTTTGTATCTCCTGCAAATAAATGATGTGCTATGTAAGAAAGTAAAAATAAAACCGACAAGGCAATTGCCGATAACATAATTTTTTTATGCAGCTCATATTTTTTTTGCTTGGCAGTAAACAGCCCTGCCAGCAACAAAACAGCAACCATTGAATTGATGATTGCATTTGCTTTTGCAAACACATGTACATCAAAACCTAAATCAGCAGTAAGTTTGTATTTGCTTAAAAAAACTACCGCCGCAAAAACAACTATTGATAAGGTGTAAATTAAAAGCCTTGCTTTTTTGTCATTCTTTTTAAGTAAAGGTTGTAACATAGTTATGCTCTTTTTTCCTGTTTGTTTTTTTGACGGTTAAAAATTATTACAACAACAAATACAATTCCTATTATAATAAATATCATGGGCAATATGGGTATCAACCCCCGGAACACCGAAGGTTTTTTTCTGTCCTTTTCCAGCATCAGCAAAGGTATATCCTGTACAAGCCTTGCCTGCTTTACAGTGTCAAAGCCATTGTACCAGCCTCTTACAACAAAGTTACTGTCGAGTAAAAAAAAGTTTTCAGTATGTATAAATGCCGTATCTACATTAACATCAGTAACGCTTGCTTTAAGCTCATTCAACGCAAAATTGTAAATCTCTTTTTTATCACCTGTTACAAACCACCAGCTATCGTGGTTGGCATTGTAGCGGTCGGCAAATGCCCTTAGTTGCGATACAGTGTCGTGCTCAGGATCTACACTGATGGAAATAAACTGTACAATGCTGTCGTTTTTTTTAAATGAGTCCTGCAACCGTTTCATACTGCGTGCCATGCCCGGGCAAATACTTGGGCACCTGGTAAAAAAGAAATCAATCACAATAATTTTTCCCTGCAAATCGTACAGCGAAACTTTTTTGCCTAACTGGTTTGTAAATTCAATATTCTTTACTTTATGCCAGATGGTGTCTGTTGTGGTTTTGCCATTTTTTTCAATCACATCAACCCTTTCCGGTTCAAAATACCTGCGTGGCATGTGTACAGCATCCTTGCTTAAATAATCAACTATAAAATATCCTGCAAATGGCATAACCAATGCAAGCATCAATCCTAAAACTGCTTTCTTGTTCATAATATCTTTTAATGCCGATGCAAATTTACGGCAATACAAATCATTTCATTGTATAAAACAAAAAACCATCCCGATGGTTACGGGATGGTTTATATTTTAAAAATTTTTTTCAGCAATTAAGGTTTTGCGTGTTCGTTAACCGCAGGTGTTTGATGTTGTTCTGTTGGTGCCGGACGGCTACCGCCATCAGTATTACGTAAATTTTTCCAGGCATTTCCATCCCATAAAAATGCAGCAATAAACCATACAAACAACATAAGCGGAACTACAATTGTCATAATCATATTACGTATCTCATCTCCCAAATGCATAAATACAGATACAATATAATAAGCCTTGGCAAGTGTGAGGCCGGCAATTAATAACTTGGTTGAAATAACCGGTGCGTAACCCCATTTACCATGTTGGAAATACAATAGATATCCAAGCGCTAATTCTATAATTGTTAAGGCAGATAACACCCAAAATGTTTTCCAGATATGCTTTGTACCGGATGCATGTGCCGGAGCATGTGTAATTTCAGGAGAAGATACTTGTGAACTCATAAATATATTTTAAAGAATGCTGTTAATAATTTTAAACAAGATAAAAGCAAAGGAATACAAATACCCAAACCAGATCTACAAAGTGCCAGTACAATCCTGCCTTTTCAATCATTTCGTAATGTCCACGCTGGTCAAAATGGCCAAGCTTAGTTTTAATATACATTACCACATTAATAATAACCCCGCTAAATACGTGAAAGCCGTGGAAACCTGTTATGCCAAAGAAATAACCACCAAACGCAATAGGCCCCGGCGTTGCAATCAATTGTCCGTTATGCATCACTTCTGGTCCCCATGGATTTCTGGTTACTGTAGTTCCCCATTTTTCAATTTGTCCGTTAACCAAAACTGCGTGGTCGCCGGTAATCATATGTGTCCACTCCCAAGCCTGACAACCAAGAAAAGCAAGCCCTCCAATAATGGTCCATATCATGTAGGTTTCAACACCCTTTTTATTCATTTTATGCCCTTCGTGCACGGCCAGCACCATAGTAACCGAACTGGCAATCAAAATAAACGTCATCAAACTTACAAATGCCAATGGCAAATTTGCATGGCCTGCAAACGGGAATGCATTAAACACATGGTTAGGGTCGGCCCAATGGTTTACGCTAAAGCGGATGGTACCATAGCTGATAAGGAATGCTCCAAAAGTAAAAGCATCGCTCATTAAAAAGTACCACATCATTACTTTACCATAGCTTATGTTGAAGGGACTTCTTCCTCCGTTCCACCATTTGGTATTTGTTGGTATCGCTGTTGTTGACATAATAGCCTCACCCCAACCTCCCGATACATCGGGAGAACTGCTATGGGGCAGTTTTTAAATTAAAAAATTATTTTCTTTACTTCTAACTTTAATCTTCGCTTCAATCTCCGCTGGTTCCCCCTTCAAGGGGCGGAGGGGGTTTACCGGATCATTATCAAAAATATCAATAAATAAATCCAGAGTATATCTACAAAGTGCCAGTATGTACTAACCAGTTCAACCGGCACACTATTATAAGTTCTTGTTTTAACGCTGAATGCTTTTGCAAACAATACAATCAATGCTACCAGGCCACCTAAAGCGTGTGCAGCATGCGCTATAACAATTACATACAAAAATGAGTAAGATACATTTGCCTGCAGTGTTATTCCTTTCTGCCACAATTGTACAAAGCCCAATGTTTGAAAAACAACAAAAAGAACTCCCAATACCAAAGTTGCTATTACAAGGCTCCGGTATTTTTGCATCATCCGTTGCTTAAAAGCTTTTTCTGCCAGATACATGGTTACACTACTCAATATTATTGCTGCAGTGCTGTACCAAAAAGCTATTGGCAAATCAAACGTTTGCCAGTTTGCCTGGTTACGCTTAACTATATAAGCACTTGTAAACCCTGCAAACATCATCAGTAAACTACCAATGCCCACCCACAGGGTAAACTTATGCGGATGAAGTTTTTTTCTTTGTTCCATTGCCACTGTACTCATATCGCTTTATCCCAACCGGGAATTTTTAAATAAACATTTTTTTGGGCCAATCTTCTGTAACATTAATCATCTTCATTGGCAACAGTTGTTTATTCATTTTTAATTTTTTAGTAAAAAAGTAAAAATGAATCACTCTTGTACTATATTTCTTTATTGTGCTTTAATTGCGTTTTATTAATGTTCGCTTCTATCTTTATCTTCTCTACACTTCCCCCCTGGGGGATTGAGGGGGCCGTTCTATTCGCAAACAACGCCAGCAAAACAATCATCAAATAAAAATAAGAACTGAACATCACCTTTCTTGCACTCTTTGCATCCATTTTTATAAACAACATCACACTTACATACACCATCCACAAATTGCAAACCAGCAAAATTATTAAACTTGTTAAGCCAGCTATCCCTGTAAAATATGGCACAAATCCCATCGGTATCATCAATGCGCTGTAAATAATACTTTGCATTGCGGTAAACCTTGTTGGGCCTTTATCTGCAGGCAGCAATTTAAAACCGGCTGTTGTATAATCTTTATGAGCCAGCCAGGCTATTGCCCAAAAATGCGGAAACTGCCATAAAAACTGAATGCCGAATAATACCCAGGCTCCTGTCCAGCTTATGGGTGAATTGCCATACGCTGCAACCCATCCGATTAAACAGGGTAAAGCACCAGGTATAGCACCCACCAACACAGAAATTGAATTAACTTTTTTGAGTGGTGTGTAAATAAAGCCATATAAAAAAAGGCTAAACAAACTAACCATCGCACTCTCGGTGTTAAAAAATTTCCACATCATAAACACACCTCCAGCACCGGTAATAAAAGCAAATATGCCAGCTTCGTTCACACTCATTCTTCCGCTTGCAACCGGTCTTTTGGCTGTACGCATCATTAACCTGTCCGATTTTTTTTCAAGAATCTGGTTAATGGCATTTGCCGAACCGGTAACCAACATGCCTGCAACAAAAAGTAAAAGAACTGATATTAATTTTTCCCTAACGTAAAACTGTTCATTGGGTGCAATTAAAAAACTAACCACCGTGCTGAACACCACCATAAAACTTAAAGTGAACTTGATCAGTTGAAAATAATCCTTCACTTTACTTACCAATACAAACGAGGTTGAATTGGTTATGGCTTTCTCGTTATTCATAATCTCTTCCTCATTCTCACTTTATTAATCTTTAAATATTTTAAAACACCTTCACTTCTATATTCTCCAAAGTTCCCCCTTCAGGGGGCGGAGGGGGTTAATGATGCTTTGATTCATCATCCCCAATCGGAACATCCTGCGGAATAAACTCTTTACCGTCTTTTGCATAATCATAAGCTCCGCGATATACTTCCGGAATTTCGCCAGGCCAGTTTCCGTGACCAGGATTTATTGGTGTTGTCCACTCCAATGTATTGGCTCCCCATGGATTTGGATCAGTAACTTTTCTTCCTTTAAACATGCTGTAAAAAAAGTTGAAAACAAACAGTAACTGAGCAGCAAAAACTATCATGGCAACAAAACTGATAAACTCATTTAAACCGCTGAACTGGTTAAATGATGTCCAGCCTGAAAAATCATAATACCTTCTTGGCATACCAGAAAGACCTTGGTAATGCATTGGCCAGAAAATTAAATACGCACCAACCATGGTTATCCAGAAATGGATAAAAGCAAGCGTGTTATTTAAATAGCGGCCAAACATTTTTGGAAACCAGTGATACACACCAGCAAACATACCAAAGAACGATGCTACACCCATTACAATATGGAAGTGAGCAACTACAAAATAAGTATCGTGTAAATGAAGATCAAGTGCAGAGTTACCCAGGAAGATACCGGTTAAACCACCACTGATAAATAAACTAACAAATCCAATAGCAAATAGCATGGCAGGCGTGAAGCGGATGTTTGCCCTCCACAATGTAGTAAGCCAGTTAAACACTTTAATGGCCGATGGAACCGCAATTAACAAAGTAAGTAACACAAACACCGAACCCAGAAAAGGATTAAGGCCTGTTACAAACATGTGATGCGCCCAAACCAAAAAAGCAAGTATAGCAATTGCAAATACAGAACCAACCATGGCCATGTAGCCAAATATTGGTTTGCGGCTGTTTACGCTGATAATCTCAGAGCTCATGCCCATGGCTGGTAACAGAATAATATAAACTTCCGGGTGACCAAGGAACCAGAATAAATGCTGGAACAAGATGGCACTACCACCTTCGTTTGGTAAAATTTTACCGGCAACAACAATATCGCTCAGGTAGAAGCTGGTGCCCAGGTTACGATCAAACAATAATAAAATAGCTCCTGATAATAATACCGGGAAAGAAAGTACACCCAAAACGGCGGTAAAAAACAATGCCCAGATAGTTAACGGCAAACGGGTCATGCTCATACCTTTTGTACGCATGTTAAGGATGGTAGTAATATAGTTAAGGCCGCCCAATAAAGATGAAACAATAAACATGGCCATACTCACCAGCCAGAAATCCATGCCAAGAATACTTCCTGTAGAAGCATCGCCCAATGCACTTAATGGAGGATAAATCGTCCACCCACCACTTGCCGGCCCTGTTTGAATAAACAGTGAGCAGAACATGATGATAGAAGCTAAAAAGAAAAACCAATAGCTAAGCATATTCAACATCGGCGAAGCCATATCTCTTGCGCCAATCTGTAATGGAATAAGAAAATTTGCAAATGTACCGCTTAAACCGGCTGTTAATACAAAGAATACCAGAATAGTTCCGTGCATGGTAACCAATGCATAATAAAACTCTGGTTTTAATTTACCACCTGCTGCCCAATGGCCAAGCAAATCTTCCAGCCATGGAAAAGTTGATTCCGGATAACCTAATTGTAAACGGAATATTACAGAAAACAAACCGCCGATAATAGCCCAGATAATGCCTGTTACCAAAAACTGCTTGGCAATCATTTTATGATCCTGGCTAAAAACGTATTTGGTTATAAACGTTTCATGATGATGATGCTCGTGATGTGCATCGTGTGATACGTGAACATCTGCATGCTGTAATGTGGCTACGCTACTCATTTTCTTGCTTTTTTTTCTTCATCCGGCAACTATATACCGGAACTCTTTAAATTATTTTTTTTCAGGTAATACCTGAGAAGTTATTTTTTTTGTGGAATCAGTCACCGGTGCTGCAGGTGCATTTTGCGGAAACAAAGTATAGTATTCCGATTTTTGCTCGGCCAACCATTTTTTATATTCTTCCATTGTTTCAACTATAATTACTCCCCTCATTGCATAATGACTTGCTCCGCACAACTGATCGCATGAAATTTCGAAGTTAAAATCGGGGTTACCGGTTTTCTTCTTCATATCGGCAGTTGTAATTTTGGGTGTAAACCATTGTGTAGTTGGAATACCTGGTACTGCATCCATCTTTAAACGGAAATGAACCAGGCCAACATCGTGAATTACATCCTGAGAATGGATAACCATTTTAAGTGGAACGCCTACAGGTATGTGCATAGTGGTATTTACGTGTATATCGTCTTTGCTGGCAGGATCTTCAAAATCTACACCCAGGCTATTTTTAGCCGTGTATAACTTAAAATTTGTTTTACCCAAAACCTTATCGGCTCCAGGGTATCTGAATTCCCAGGCAAACTGGTGTCCGGTAACTTCTACAACTATTGCATCTTTGGGTGCATCGCCTGTAATTTTAAACCAGTATTTTAAACCAAATACAACTAATACAGTTAAGAAGATTGCGGGCACTGTTGTCCAGATTAATTCAAGCTTTGTATTGTGTGGAAAGTAAAAAGCTTTTCTGTCGTCCTTTTCCTGATATTTAAAACAGAACCAGAATAACAATACCTGTGTAAGAATAAAAACAATACCGGTTATTGCCACAGTAATCATAAACATCTGGTCAAGGCTTTCTCCTTCTACCGATGCAGAACCTTGTGGAAAAAGGGTTTTACCATAATAGAGTTCGTTGCAATACCAAACGCCAATTAAACCAAAAACAAGAAATCCTATCAACATAAAAGCGTTGATTTTATTATTTTGTTTACGGGTTTTATCCTCGCCTTTTAAAACGCTTACGTACTCGCTGGCTTTTGCAATCTGAAAGATGACTACAAAAATCAGCACTCCTAAAGCTATAAATAAAAACTCTTTCATAAATGTGTTATTTGACGCCCAAACCCCTGAAGGACCTTTTGCACCCTGCTAAGATGAGGACTTTTTTATTCTATATACCTTCTCTTTTATTTTACTTCAAAACAACGTAATCTTTTTTGTCGATTTCCTTCGTAGTTCCCACTTTGGGGGGCGGAGGGGATCTCTTTATGTATGATGTATCATACTTTCTTTTAAGAAAGGATGATTTTTTGCCAGCAATGAATGCTTGCTTAAGTACCTGCCTACACCCCACATAATTAGCCCGATAAATAAAGCAGCAATACCAAAATCAAAAAGTGTTAAATGATAATGTTCGTGCATGGTGCCTGGCATTACCATTTGAAAAAAATCTATCCAGTGGCCAAAAATTATTAACACCGCCATGATGGTTACCATGGTCCAGTTTCTTTTGCTTCCCTTCTTCATTAATATTAATAACGGACACAAAAAGTTTACTATTAAGTTTAGAAAAAATATTGCTTTGTAAGGCCCCGGTTTTTCAGCGGTACCTATTCTTTCAATAAAATATTTTGTTTCTTCCGGCTGGTTACTGTACCAGATAAGCATGTATTGAGAAAACCACAGATAAGTCCAGAAAACTGAGAACGCAAACATAAATTTTCCCAAATCATGCAAATGCTCTTCGGTAACATATTCTAACTGGCCACGGTTTTTTAAATAAATTACAAACAAAGCGATTAACGACATGCCCGAAACGAATGTGCTTGCAAAAGTGTACCAGCTATACATGGTGCTGTACCAATGCGGATCAATACTCATTAGCCAAAGCCATGGAATGGTAGAGGCTACGGTAAGGGTAAACACTACAGAATATAAAGAAGCCCAAACGGTATTATTCCAAATCCATTTTTTTCCTGTTTCGTAATTCATATTGCCTTGGTTATCGCTCTGTAAACTCATGCTGCGCATTTTTTTACCCAGAAACCACCACAGGAAAATTGTAAGAAAAGACCAGATGGAAAAGAACGTGGGATTTAAAAAACCTTTTTTTCCATTTAATATATGATCTCCGGCAACAGCCTCTTTATCTAACCAATGATAAATATCTGTTCGGTCGCCAACAATCAGGCACATTAATATAACAAAGGTTATAGTTCCCAAAATAGGTACTACGCTTGAGATGGCTTCAGACACTCTGCGAAATGCAACAACCCAACCTGCCATGGCCATGGTAGTTACACAAATAAAAAACATGGCTGCATTTACTACCAGTAAAAAGAACACACTGTTTTGTAACAGCACAGCCCAGAAACGGGTACTGTCTGCATGACTGCCGTGATGTGAATGAATCCACGGCTGAAATTTAATTATCCCGTATAACAATGCTATAAGACCGGCACCAATCAGGCCATACGTCCACTTTTTATAACTACCGGGTAATTGAAATTGATGATCCATCTAATCTTTATTTTGTGTTAATGCGGCCTTTTCTTCGTTCCCTCTCCATCCTTCGACGAGCTCATGATAAAGGGAGGCCAAACTTGGTTAATTTATTTCATTTTCAATACTAACAATTCTTCATCAGTTCTTTATTGAACTTATGTTTTAATATCATCACTTTTTTACTACAGCACTATCTGGCTTTGCAGCCGCTGTTTCTGTATCTGTTCCTTTTGCTTCTAGTGTTCTTATATATTGTACAATTCTCCAGCGTTGCTCCCGGCTTAATTGCGATGCATAGCTGCCCATATTATTCTGGCCATACTCCATTACAAAAAACAATCTTCCATCGCTGTATCCCGGTGATGCTGTTACAATATTTTTTACACCGCCTACTTTCCCTGCCAGCGGGCCATTTGCTTCGGCTTTAGCACCATGGCAAACCCCGCAGTTAATATTAAATAATCGTCCGGCTTCTTCCAGCTCTTTTCCTGTTAAGGGGCCCAAAGGATTTTTAACTTGGTTGCTCAAAACAAGTAATCCATTACTATCATTAGGTACATTAAAAGGAAACAGTTCTCCTCTTTTTAAAGTACCGGCCGGTGGCAGGTTATTAAAAAATATTTTATGCCCGGCGCTGTTTGGGTCCATGGTAAAAATAGCCGAATCACGGTATGCATAACTTTCGTATGCACGGCTGTACGTCATATCAGGCATATATATACTACCTGGTTCACGTTTATCTTTACAACCGATAAACGCAACTGCCATTGATAAAATCAGGGTTGCTATAATTGCGATTTTTTTCATTCGATATACATTTAACCTGCCGGCCCCCTCCAACTCTCCCGAAGGGGGAGGGCCACCGAAGCGATATTTTTAATTCTAAGTTTTTTTATTTTCAAATAATCTTAATCTTCACGAATATCTCCTACGTTTCTCTCCCCTTGGGGGAGGATAAGTGGGGCCCTTAATATCCTTTCTCTTCTTTATACAATTTTTGTTCTTTGTGATACCTTCCTATCCACCATCCTGTTTCTGCTACCTGCACATTTATTTCCTGTGCGCCAGCATTTTGCAAAAAGGCCTGCACTTCGGCATCGTTGGTTTTATCGGTACACTCAATGGCCATTACAAAAAGATCATCAGTAGCCCTTGGGTGAAAATGATGTTTTTTTACAAACGGAGCCAGGTTACACAAATAGCAAAAAGTAAGCACCATACCTACGGCAGAAAATAAAACGGTTAGCTCAAAAGTGATCGGTATCCAGGCTGGTAAAGCAAAGTGTGGCTTACCACCAATGTTTAAAGGCCAATCTTTGGTAAAAACCCAGCTCATAAAAGTTAGAGCGGTGGTAGTACCGGTGATGGCATAAATAAAACCCGCTGTGTGCAAACTGGTTTCACGAATACCCATTGCATGATCTAAACCATGCACGGGAAAAGGTGTGTACACATCGTGTATTTTGTAACCCGCCTTGCGAACATTTTTCACCGCAGGAAACAATACCTTTTCATCATCAAATGATCCTACAACAAATTTTTTAATTCCTCCAGCCATATCAATTTATTTACGATTTTAGATTTACGATTTTAGATTTCTTCAAAATCATAAACTTACTTTAAATCATTCTTTTCAAAATATTGAACTCCCAGTTCCCACTTTCCTTCGGTAATGAGTGAAGTCGAATTACGCTCAGGACGGACGGAGGGGGTTTAATGTGCATGCCCCACTTCATCAATATAAAATTTCTCTGCATCTGCTTTTTCAATATCGGTCATCTTCACTTTATAATTTTCTCCACTGGTTTTTAAAATTGCTTTAATCTCGGCTACCGCAATAACCGGAAAGTATTTTGCAAACAGGAAAAAGCAGGTAAAGAACAATCCGAATGTACCAAGATAAAAACCGATTTCCCAAATGGAAGGACTGTAATAAGTACTCCACGATGATGGCAGATAATCTCTGTACACCGATGTAACAATAATTACAAAACGCTCAAACCACATACCGATGTTTACTATAATACTCATGAAGAATGTTACGGTAATATTTCTTCTCAACTTACGGCTCCAGAACAACTGCGGAGACACTACGTTACAGAACATCATTAACCAGTAACTCCATCCATAAGGACTGAACAGGTTTGCACGGTTCTCTTTAAATGCATACCACTCGTAAGGATTTTGTCCGTACCAGGCAATAAATAACTCGGTTAAATAAGCACAACCCACAATACTACCTGTTAACACAATTACTTTGTTCATGGCTTCAATGTGGCCAACGGTAATATAATCCTGCAGGTTCAAAACTTTACGCACAACGATCATCAATGTTTGCACCATGGCAAAACCAGAGAAGATTGCACCTGCAACGAAGTAAGGCGGGAAGATAGTTGTATGCCAGCCCGGAACGATTGAAGTTGCAAAGTCGAAAGATACAATGGTGTGTACCGATAATACCAGCGGTGTACTTAAACCAGCCAACACGAGTGATAAAGATTCGTGACGTTGCCAGTGCTTGGTACTTCCCGTCCAGCCAAAAGATGCAACACCATAAAACATTTTACGGAATTTAGTTTTTGCACGATCCCTTACAGTTGCCAGATCGGGCAATAAACCCGAGTACCAGAATAATAATGAAACAGTGAAATAAGTTGATATCGCAAACACATCCCAAAGTAATGGTGAGTTAAAGTTAACCCACAAAGGACCACGGCTGTTTGGATAAGGCAATACAAAAAAAGCCATCCACACACGGCCCATATGCCAGATAGGAAACTGACCTGCACACATTACCGCAAAAATCGTCATCGCTTCTGCTGCACGGTTTACACCTGTTCTCCAGCCCTGGCGAAATAATAATAAGATAGCCGAAATTAAAGTACCTGCGTGACCAATACCAACCCACCATACAAAGTTGGTAATATCCCAACCCCAGCCGATGGTTTTGTTTACATTCCACTGGCCAATGCCATAAGTAACCTCACGATAAACACTGTACACCCCAAATAATAACAGGGCCACACTGATATAAAAACCAATATACCAGAGACGGCTCGGTTTCATCTCAATGGGACGAATGATATCTTCCGTTACCTGGTGGTAATCTTTATTACCATCTACCAGCGGTTCCCTTAGTTGCGATTCGTATTTCAGT
>JAYURR010000153.1:0-82492 GCA_043756605.1 Chitinophagaceae bacterium | reverse complement strand
CAGATCCATTAGTGGGTTTATGGTATCCTATTGGTGTAGCCGCTTTATGTTTTGTAATTGGGGCTTTGTATTTAAATAATAAAATTGATAAAACTATTGATGATTAAACAAAACCTATAAGGTTTTAAAAACCTTATAGGTTTCAGCATTAAAAATATTTTTTATGAACCAGGTTAAAAAAATAATGGGTTTTGTGTGGCTGATAATTGCTCCTGTAGTAATTTATTTTTTAATTATGGGAGCGGTACATAATATAGGCAATGGCACAAAAGATATTAATAAACCCATTCCCTGGATCATCATCATCACCATATTTACACCTATTGCTGTTGGCCTGATGATTTTTGGTTATTATGCTATTAAAGGGGAGTATGATAAATTACCAGAGCGTTCGGAAGAGTTGAATTAGCTTACTACCTAAAGAAGTCAAGACTTTGAGTCTTGACTTCTTTTTAAAATACTGTAACAAAAATGCCAGCCAATCATTTAAAAAAAATTATGCGGCGCACTTTACGCTACACATTAGCATTACTTACTGTTTGGCTTTTATTGGCGCAATGTTTTATTATGCGTAACCGCTGGAGCGATAAAAAAGCTTACCGTGTTTTTAAAGCCAAAGATGTTCCGCTGAAAATAATTGATACCATAATAAGTAACCGGCATTTGCATTATGCCGTTTGCGGCAGCGATACTTTACCCACTTTAGTTTTTATACATGGCAGCCCCGGAAGCTGGATGAATTACATGAAATATATGTGGGACGCAGATATGCGGAAAAAGTTTCGCATTGTTGCAATAGACCGGCCCGGCTTTGGTTACAGCGATTTTGGTAAAGCCATGCATTTGCAGGAGCAGTGCAAATTAATTATGCCAGTAATTAAAAAACTAAAAAACAATCAACCGTTATTTTTAGCAGGCCATAGTTTGGGCGGACCAATTGTTGCGAAACTTGCAGCCGATAATCCATCTCTGTTTAATACCGTAATAATTATTGCAGGTGCATTAGATATTAATCAGGAGGCAAAAGAAACCTGGCGAAAAATTATGAATGTACGCCCCATGTACTGGGCTTTACCCGGCGCATTTGGCCCAAGCAATACAGAGTTGCTCTATCTTAAAAAAGATTTACTGCCATTGCAAAACGATTTTAAAAACATCACCTGCAAAGTTTTATTTATCCATGGAGATAAAGATACCTGGGTGCCAATAGAAAATATTGCCTTCGGAAAAAAGATGATGATCAATGCAACATCCATAGTTGCAGATACCATCCATGGTGCCGATCATCAAATACCATGGAAGAGAATGGATGAATTGAAAAGTATTTTGCTGAATTTATATTAAACAGGCATTGAATTTATTCGATTAAAAAAATGTCAGGTTGCCTGCCCCGCCTATCCGGGGAGCTTGTCGAAACCGGTGCAATAGCCAACCCGCCTTCGATAAACTCAGGCTGACAGTATGATTTCGTTGTGTAATTGGTATTATAGTAATGTATTGTAAAAACATTTTTACTTCTCCATCGCTTTATAAATTGCTTCATGAATTTTTGGCCGCACATTCATGTTCAGTAATTTTCTATTTACATCTCCGCCTTCGGGGTTAACACGATTGCTTAAAAAAATAAAGATGAGTTTATGGACAGGGTCGGCCCAGGCACAAGTGCCCGTATAACCGGTGTGGCCAAAGGTTTGCGGCGATGCGGATAAAGTGGGATACGGCTCAGGCCTGGTAGCATTATCTTTTTCGGGTTTATCAAAACCATAACCGCGGCGGCTAATTTTACTTTGGTAAGCTGTAAAAAGTTGAACAGTTTCTTTATGCAAATAATTTTTGCCGTTGAATGTACCACCATTCAGCAGCATTTGCATAATCACGCCTAAATCGTACGCATTGCTGAACAAACCTGCATGGCCGGCAACGCCGCCAAACATTGATGCGCCGGGGTCGTGTACATCGCCACGTAATAATTGCTGGCGAAAATTTTTCTCCTGCTCAGTAGGTATTATCCTGTTTAAAGTAAAACGATTTCGGGGTTTAAAGCCTGAGCTGGTTAATCCCAATGGCGAATAAAATTCTTTTTGTACATAATCAGTTAATGGCAAGCCGCTAATTGCTTCAACCATCTTACCTAAAAAAATAAAATCATTATCGCTGTAAATGTATTTTCCTGTTTGGCCTAAGTTACTTTGTAAAATGCGCTGGTATAAAGTATCTCTCCAATCGTTACGCATAAATAAATTTTCTGCTACACGAATACTGAAAGAATCATTTTGTTTTGCAGCAAAATATTTTGCAAGAGGCTGGCCTGCGGAATCAATTACCTCTCTGTAAAATGGAATATAAGATACAAGACCTGCCTGGTGTAATAAAATATCTTCTACCAGTAAATTTTCTTTATTACTGCCTTTTACCCAGGGAAGATAATCACCTAACTTTTTTTTTAGATCAATTTTTCCTTCGTCGTACAATTTCATTACGCTTATTGTAGTAGCGCAAATTTTTGTAACAGAGGCCATATCATAAATAGATTCCAGCTGTACCGGCTCTGCCTCATCGTAAGTATAATTGCCGTAAGCTTTATGGTAAGCAATTTTTCCGTTTTTAATTACCAGCACTACGCCACCGGGTGTGGCTTTTTTTTCTATGGCATCAGCAATAACAGAGTCAATCACATTTAATTTAACCGGGTCAAGGCCGGCTTCGTCGGGATTTGTCCGGGGCAAAAAAAAACCGTTGCTTACAATGCCGCTTCCATATTTGTATTCATCACAAACTGTAACCGGTAGTTTTCCTTTTGCAGTAATTTTTCCCTGCAACAAATCAATTGCTGTGTTTTGTATAATGGCATCATCTTCGTAACAGGCAATAATATTTTTTGCGCCACACCAATTTTTTATGGCATAAGGGTTACCAAAGACAAAAGTTACCGCTGTTGTTTGCTGTTGCAATTGTTTTACTAAATCAACTGCAGGTTTTGAAATACCAAAATTATTTGCAGGCACACGGCTGTAACTATGAATACCAATTACCACTTTTTTATAGCGTTTTTTTATTAACGCTACTGTACTTAAAATTCTTGCAGCATCCTGGTTATAATTAAAATAAAATACATCGGCTTTATAATCGCTACGCATACGTTTTGCAAAAGCATTATCGCTGCTATTGCCTATGCTTATATATACTACATCTTTAGCGGCGGGCTTTGCTGGTACAGTAAGCGGAAAAAACACATCATCAGTTTTTTGTAAAACAGTCAATGCGTTTTCTGCAACTAATTTTCGCATTGCAGGTATTTTGCTGTTTAAATCATTGGTAAGATTATCAGTATTTATTGGTTGGAATGCTGTTAAACCGTACTGATATTTTGCCAGCAATACTTTTTTGCAATGCATTTCTATATCTGCCCAGCTTAACCTTTTTTGGTTAATGGCTTCTTTAATTTTTGCAATAGCCGTTGGTACATCACCGGGTAAACACAGCATATCGTTACCGGCAATAAGCGATTCAACCGAGGCTGCACCGCCTGGAAAATATTTTTGCAGGCCCTGCATTTCCATTCCATCAGTAAATGTTAATCCATTAAAACCTAAAGTATTTCTTAATAAACCTTCAATGGTATTTTTTGAAATTGATGTGGGACGGTTAGCGGTATTGTCAATAGCAGGAACAGATAAATGTGCAATCATTGCACTGCTGATACCTGCTTTAAAAATTTCTCTGAAAGGATAAAACTCTAACGAATCTAATTGCTCCATTGATTTATTTATCACCGGTAAATCATAATGAGAATCTACTGCTACATCACCATGACCGGGAAAATGTTTGGCACAGGCCATCACACCATTATCCTGCATGCCTTTCATATATTGAATGCCAAACAGCGCCACTTTATATTTGTCTTCCCCAAAACTCCTGTCGTTAATTACAGGATTATTGGGATTATTATTTACATCCACTACAGGAGCGTAGTTCACCTGCAGGCCTACACGCTTGCACTGCTCTGCTACAATTTTACCATACTCATACACAACGCTTGCATCCTGCATGGCACCCAGCATCATTTGCCGGGGCAGCGGCAGCACACTGTCAATCATTCGCATACCCACACCCCACTCTGCATCAATACACATTAATATTGGCGTTTTTGCCTGTGCCTGTAATGCATTTATAATATTGGCCTGCTTAACCGGGCTGCCCTGGAAAACACAAATGCCACCCACATTATATTGTTTAATTAAATCCGATACTTGCTTATCGTAAAATATCGCCGTTTTTGTAGCGGGGTTGTATGAAGATAAACGCACTACCATTAGTTGTGCAATGCGCTCTTCATCCGATAAAGTTTTGTAAACGCTATCGGCCCAGGCGGTAGCAGTAGTGGTTTGAGCAATTGAAAATTTGCCGACTATGCACATTACGAGAAGTGCTGCAATTTGTTTTATCATATCTATAAAAATAATTAATAAAGGCAAATATCAGCCATTTTATATGGTAATAAGTTGTAAAAATAATTTTATCTTTATGATATGTCAATTGCAGAAAAATTCAGACCATATTATACCTACGATGAGTATTGCCAATGGGAAGGAAACTGGGAGTTGATTGAGGGCATGCCCTATGCTATGTGCCCTGCGCCTGTACCTCAGCATCAAAGTGTAAATGGAAATATTTATGAGGAAATAAAAGTGGCGCTTAGAAAAGAATGTAAAAAATGCAAAGCTTATTTACCACTGGATTGGAAGATAACAGAAGACACTGTAGTACAGCCCGATGTTTTGGTTGTGTGCGATAAGATAGAAAAAAAATATTTGGATTTTCCACCAATTTTAGTAGTAGAAATATTATCACCATCAACAGCGGCAAAAGACCGGGGATTGAAAATGGAAGTATATCAGGCACAAAAAGTAAAATATTATCTGATAGCCGACCCACAGTTTAAAAAACTTGAAATCTACCAGCTTATCAATAATCAATACGAACCTGTTTCTGTAAACCCAGAAACTTATTCCTTTCAACTGCAAGACGACTGCACTGCGGCAGTAAATCTTTCCAATATCTGGGAATAGTTGGTTTTTCGTTTTTAATCAAATTTTTTTGCGACTTTTGCCAACTAAATAAAGGAGGTCTTTTGCCCGATATCATTCAATTATTACCCGATAACATTGCCAATCAAATTGCAGCAGGTGAAGTAATTCAGCGGCCCGCCAGTGCTGTAAAAGAATTGTTGGAAAATGCCGTAGATGCAGGTGCCGATGAAATAAAACTCATCATTAACGATGCAGGAAAATCTTTAATACAGGTTATAGATAATGGAAAAGGCATGAGCGAAACTGATGCCCGTATGGCTTTTGAGCGCCACGCCACTTCTAAAATAAAAAATATAGACGATCTGTTTCGCATAAAAACAATGGGTTTTAGGGGAGAAGCATTGGCAAGTATTGCAGCGGTGGCGCAGGTAGAATTAAAAACAAAAAGAGCCGAAGATGAAACGGGTGTTTATCTTGAAATAGAAAATAGTATTGTAAAAAAACAAGAACCCGTTGCTGCACCTGTTGGTACCAGCATTGCCATGAAAAATCTTTTCTTCAATGTGCCGGCCCGAAGAAATTTTTTAAAAAGCAACCCTGCGGAGCTCCGGCATATTGTTGATGAATTTACAAGAGTGGCTATGGCTTTTCCAGAGGTCTTCTTTTCGTTGAGCAGTAATGGCCAGCAGGTTTTTCATTTAGAAAAGGGCACTTTAAAACAACGCATTGTTCAAATATTGGGAAATAATTACAACGCCAAATTAGTAAGTGTACAGGAGCAAACCGATTACATGAATATTTTTGGTTTTGTGGGCAAACCCGAAACTGCAAAAAAAACAAGGGGTGATCAATACTTTTTTGTTAACAGCCGTTTTATAAAAAGTGCTTATCTCAATCATGCAGTGATGAATGCTTTTGATGCTATGATTGCAAAGGACAGTTTTCCGATGTACACATTGTTTATTGATCTGGATCCATCGCAATTAGATATTAATGTACACCCCACCAAGCAGGAAATAAAATTTGAAGATGAAAAGATTGTTTATGCTTTTGTACAAAGTGCCGTAAAGCATGCGCTGGCACAATTCAGCATTACGCCTACATTAGATTTTGATCTGGATTTTTCCATCCAGCAATCAGATGCCGTAAGCAAACCTTTTACTGATGAAAAAAAATCTACCGCAGCATCATCTTCTTTATACAGCACCTTTACTAAAAAAAATCAATCGCATTTTATTGAAAGTAAAAGCGAGCTGAAGCATTGGAAAAGTTTTTATGAAAAAGAACAACCGGCTGACGAAAATTTAAAAACACAAACTGCAGCGCCTGGTTTTATAACTGAAAATATAAAACCGCAAACAGATTACCTGCAGCAATTACATAACAGCTATATTGTTGCACAAACCAACAAAGGTTATTTTTTAATTCATCAGCAAAATGCACACGAACGTATTTTGTACGAACAGTTTGTTACGGCTGTAGATGGCAAACCCATTGCTGCCCAGCGAAGTTTGTTTCCGGCAACATTAGAACTTTCTATGGCAGATGCTGTATTATTAAACGAACTACTGCCCGACTTAAATCATTTAGGTTATTTGCTGGAACCTTTTGGCAACAACACATTTGTTATTCAGGGTTCGCCGGCAGATGTGGCTGATGGCAATGAAAGGGTTGCAGTAGAAAAAATGCTGGAACAATACAAACATTTCAGTAACGATTTAAAATACAGTAAACGGGAAAAATTATTGCGGTCGATGGCATTGCAGCAATCAATTAAAGCCGGCACCTCATTAACCGATAAAGAAATGAAAGTGCTGGTACAAAATTTATTTGAATGCGCAGCACCCAATATTACACCCAATGGTAAACCTGTTTATTTAGATTTTAAAAAAGATGAACTTGATAAAATGTTTGGGAGATAAGCGCCCCCTCCGCCCCCTGAAGGGGGAACCTGGACTCAGCCATGGTATAAAATTTTTCAAAAAAGCAAGAAACTAATTTCTTTAATCAAATGAGGCTGCTGTATTTACTACTTCAGGCTTTTTTTTCTTTCTGTAAAAAATGTAACAGTTTGCTCAGCATTTCTCTGTACTGTACAGTTTTGCCATGTTGCGTTTCAATATTTATATAGCGCATGTTTTGTTCGCCATAATACACACTCAGCGAACCATCTTTATCTACTTTTTCGTTATCCTGCAAAATACTGTTGTAACCAAGTGTACTCATTTTATTAAATAACACTTCGTCGGTGGTAAGTGTTATATCATCTATATCCTGCCAGCTATCGGCATATACCTTTTTTGCATCATGCTGTCTTTTACCACCAGTTTGATAAGTTTTTACAGAAAAATCACCATCGGTATTATTATGCAAAGCAATAATGCACTTCACCGTATCGGGTACTAATTGTAAAAGCTCAGCAGCAAACTGCTCCACTTCTTTTATAGCTTTTGGATTAATTTTTCCATTAGCTTTAAGTGTTAAGGCTATACCTGCTGCAGAAAATATCCTGTTGGGATCAAATGTATACAACAACCCTCTAAAAGGAAAACTGATAAGCCGTTGTGCACTATTTTCAATTTTTATTAAAATGCCCCCGGTTTGAGACAATACATATTGCGCCGCCTCCACCGCAGTTTTTTCATCATCATGCAAATTAATACAACAGGTGATTATGGCATTTCCATACTGTTTTACGGATATTAAAATCTTTTTATCTCCCAGGCGGTGTGTAATAATTTTTTCGGCAGGTAACAATGCATGCAGGTTATTACAGCCAATAAAACTAATCACTAAAAAAAATACTGCAACCCGCCGCATACCTTATAAATTTTCATAAATTTATCCATAATTTTTCAGTTATAAAAAACATTAACAGATAAAATTGATGCGGCAACGGTAATGCTGCAGAATTGTTCAATCATCGTAAACCTGCAGGCTACAATTTAGTAAAACGTGCGTAACAGGTTTTACCTCCATATACCATTTTAATAGTATACAGCCCGGGTGCAAGGTCGTTCACATTCATGGTTACAATATTATTACCTGTGTTACCCTGTTGTTGTTTACTTTTTACCAACACATTTAATGCATTATAAATGTAAGCATAAATTATTGCTGGCTGGGTTAAAGCCACATTTACGTTAATAAGGCTGGATGTGGGATTGGGATAGGCCTGTAATTCGCAAACCGAATTAACTACATGTTCTATCCTGATGTTAGTACAATATTCTTTTACGCAACCTCCCAATGTGATGGCCCTTAGACAAACCCGGTAAGATCCTGTATCCTGAAAAACATACACCGGGTTGCTCTGGTGCAAAATTACCGGAGGCGTTGTGGCGGAAGAAAGCTTTGTTATCGTCCAAAATTGATCAAGCAGGGGAAAATTACTGTTTGCATGAAAGTATATTTTATTAGGCACCCGCGGATCTCTCTGGTAAATATAACTTACATGAATACTGTCGCAATTAATTTGTGGCAACACCCTTATTTCTTTACATGTTGTAGAGGCACAATTTGGGCCACGCCATGCTGTTAGGCAGGCAACATATACTCCTGGTTGTGCATAACGATGCGTTGCAATGGGGTCGTGGCTGCCGGTGCCATCTCCAAACGTCCATGTATAAACAATATCATTGCTGATATAATCGGGTACAAATTTATATTTCTGGTTATCATTGCTTAATTTTTCAAATTTAAATTTTGAAAGTTCTTTACAGTTAGGCGCAGGTTGCGTAATAATAATTGTATCGCATTTTTGTTTTACACAGTTTGGTTCGGTTTGTACAGTAAGGCACACCCTGTAGTTGCCTGGTTGTGCATATTCATGTACAGTATTCCAGGTGCCTGCAAATGTGCCATCACCAAAACTCCATTTTGCTATTGCATTGGTTGCAGTTACTGCAGTTGTATTGGTAAAATATACCTTACGTGGATTAACAGCATCTCTGTGCATGCTAAAGTTTACGGGTATGTTGCATGTTGATTGCACCATTACAGTTTTGCAAAATTCTCTTACACATGGTGCAGTACCGGCTGAATTAATCGCTTTTTTTATTCTGATACACACTACATAATTTCCACCATGTGCATAATTATGAGTAGGATTGGCAACGTTAGGATCGCCCTGTAAACCGTTAACACTGGTGCCATCACCGAAGGTCCATTTGATAGAATCCGAAGCAATTACAGGCGCACTTAAATTAGTAAACTTAATTCTTAACGGATGCGGAGGATCAGGTTGAGCACTGAAGTTGGCTGTAAGATTGCACGGTTGTGTTACACTAACGGTTTTGCAAATTTCACTTACACATGGCGGTGTGCCTGCCACAGTTTTTTTCTTTATACGGATACAAACATTATAAGTACCTGCATTGGGATATACATGGGTTGGTGTTGAAAGATTACCCACCAAACTATTTATAACAGGCGAACCATCGCCAAAATTCCATCTGATAGAATCGCCTGGCTCAACGGGGAAAGATTGATTTTGAAAATGTAGAGTATTCCAATTGTTATTATCTGATTGCCAAATAAAATAGGCCTGCAGGTTACATGCAGTAGTTTGTTGAATTAATATTTGCTTAATCACGGTATCCCTGCAAACCGCTACACCATTTGGATTTATTTTAAAGATGATATGCCTTACATTATATACGCCTGCAGTTGCATAAGCATGTTCAGGCAAAGCTATGTTTGCAGCAGCACCATCACCAAAACTCCAATGGTGAAAAGTATTGATGGAATCGCCAATTACAGCAGGGGTAAATTTTACCGTATTTGCTGCAGTAAACTGGTGAGTAAAACCTGCATTACAAACGGTGCCTGGCTGGGCTTTGGATGAGCTATTAATTACAAAAAATGCAAGCCATAAAAGGGTAAAGATTTTTTTCATAACAAACTTTTTTTATTTTGGTAAAATGATTTTGTTTGTATATGACAGATACGCCAGGGCGAGGAGGCGTTGCCCGGGCATAAAAAAATATTAATACTTTTCCCTGATGCCCTGCAAAAATTGTTCAACAGCTTTACGTACCGGCGTGGCACCGGTTATGTATTGATTATTTAAAACAGAAAAGATAAGCAGCTTTCCTTTTTTAGTAATTAAATAACCGCTTAATGCACAGTTATTGCTTAGCGTTCCGGTTTTTGCAAAAATAAATCCTGCATCTTTTTTGAAGTAAGACGACAGCGTTCCTTCGCCACCGGTAGCCAGTATATTTTGCATTCTTCCTAAACCAAATTCGTTTTTCATTTTATTAAGCAGGTACACAAAACTTTGCGGTGTAAATAAATTATAGCGGCTAAGCCCGCTGCCATCTACCCATTTGGGGCGTTGCGGAATATCTTTTAAAGTTGATTTTAAGATGGTATCAATAATTTTTGCATCATTCATAAAACCCAAATATTCGTTGCTGGCCATTAATAAAGTTTGCTCTGCAAAAAAATTATCGCTGCGTTGCATCATGGGTTTAAAGAGGGAATCGGAGGGTTGGGAGTGGATCACATTTTTAAATTGAGGTACGGTAGCATGAAAAGTTGAAAAATCTCCAATTTTCTTATTAAGCGTATCATTCAATAGCCTGATAAACATTCGGTTTTCAATACTATAATCTGCATTTAAAATAGTTTTAAAAGGAACAAACTGGTAAGTGAATTTTGTTTTAGTACTGTACATTGATGAAGAATATCGGGTATAAAATGAATTATCGTTAATTGACCTTACAATACTGAACCATAATCCTACTCCATTTTTTAAAGTGCTATTCGAATATTTTAAACTTGAATTAAAAAAAGAAGCTGGTGCAACAGCAACAGTGTCGCCTTGCATATAAAATTTTGCAACATTTCCATATATAGGCATTTCACTTCTTTCTGCTGTGTAATCACTTTGGTAATCATCCCATGCCCACCCTTTACCCATTGGAGAAAAAGATAAAGAATACCCTTTTAATAAATAATTTATATCTCCTGCTTTTCTTAAAAAATCAAATACAGGTTGATTTTTAAAATCCGGGTGTAAAAATGTAGGGTCTCCGGTTCCTATAATGTTGGTATAATTGTTCTGGGTTTCAAACCTCAACCCCACCAAACTATCCCCCAAATATTTCATACCTGCATACAGCGTAAACAATTTAGTATTACTCGCCGGTATAAAATATTTAGTAGCATCATAATTATACCAGTATTTATTGGTGGCTGGTTCGTAAATGCTTATACCAATATGCCCGCTGCTGATGGCGCTGTCTTTTAATAAAATGGTTTTGGCCTGCTTACTGATCTGTTTGTTTGTTGAACACGAACTAAAAAAAGTAAACAGCAACAAACTAAAAATACAAATTCCTAAATCCAAACCTGCCCGTCCGGCAGGCGGGTTCCCAATTCTTTTTTTATTCTTCTTCATTTGATATTAAAGTTATAATTTTCAACAACAAACTGCTGCATGTATTTTTTAAAACGTTTAAATCTTTTTAAAGGGCTGTTTTACCCGCTGCTTTTACTGGGTGGCCTGATGGTGCTGGGCATTTTAGGTTATATAATTATAGAAAGGTATAATTTTTTAGAGGCCCTGTACATGACGGTCATCACCATTGCATCTGTTGGCTTTAGCGAAGTAAAACCTTTAAGCGAAGCTGGCAGAATATTTACCATCTTTCTTATTTTAATCAACCTGGGTTTATTTACCTACTTTATAACTTTGCTCAGCCGTTATTTTTTCGATCTGGAGTTTATAAAGCAATATAAAATGTTTAAAATGGAAAACAGTATTCAGCAATTACAAAATCATGTTATCATTTGTGGCTTTGGCCGTAATGGAAAAGAAAGTGCACAGGTTTTACACGATAATAAAATACCCTTTGTGGTACTGGAAGAAAAAAATGAAATGGAAACAGACCTCGGATTTGAAGTAAAATATTTTATGAAAGGCGATGCTACAAAAGATGAAGCTTTGCTGGAAGCAGGCATTAACAATGCAAGGGCCGTCATTATTACTTTGCCTGTGGATGCTGATAATTTATTTGTGGTGCTTACCGCCAAACAACTTAACCCAAAAGTTACCATTATCAGCAGGGCATCGCAGGATTCCTCTATAAAAAAATTAAAAATTGCCGGCGCTAATAATGTGATTATGCCCGATAAAATTGGTGGCGCACATATGGCTACACTGGTTATGCTGCCCGATGTGGTAGAACTGCTTGCGATGATGAGTACAAAAAATAATACGGAGTTTAGGGTGGCAGAATTAAAAGCACAAAAAAGTATTTTATTATCGCAACTGGACCTGTGGAAAAATACCTCCTGCACCATTTTAGGCATAAAAGACGAGGGGAACAATTATACGATTAACCCTGCGCCAACCTATTGTATCAATCCCGGCCAAAGTATAATTGTAATGGGAAGCGATGCACAAATTGCGGCTGCTAAGGAGTTAGTATAAATTATAGATCACACTTCAATTAAATTTTTCTTTTTTATTTTATTGAAATAATATACAACCAACATAGTTATTACCGCACCCGCTACTGCCAATGCAATATCTTTATGTGCATCCCACACATCACCTTGTGTGGCCACGTATGTTTCGCCGGTTTCTTTTGTGGTTACAGCTGCCACCATCCATTCTATCAGTTCAAAAATACAAGCAAGGCTTAAAGTAATTTCCACAGTTAAAATGTACTGCCAGCGCCCTTTTACTTTTAACCGGTTAATTAATACATCACGTATTGGATAAGCCAAAAACAATCCAAAACTGAAATGAACAATCCTGTCGTAAGGGTTGCGCCATAAATGATATGTATTTTGTAACCAGCCACCCAAGGGATTTTTTGTGTACGCATATTGTGCACCAAAAATATGCAGCAGTAAAAAAAGAAAAAAGCAAACGTAACTGGCGTCGCTAAAACGAAAGTGCTTATAGGTGATGGTAATAAAAACGGCAAAAATAAATACAAGAATATTCTCAATAAACCAATCTGTTTTGTCAATACAATTGAAATAAAATGCCACCCAGGTTAAAACAAATGCAACAGGTAAAATTTGTAAAAGTCTGTTGTTCGCAAAAGCAACAACAGGTAAACTGGCAGTAGAAAATTTTGCACTCATATTACTGGTTTTATTTTAACGCATCAGAAATACGCATAAGGCTGAGTAGGAAATATTGTTTATATTAAAACAGTAAACCGAAAACCCCAAACTTCTTTAACTCCTCTCCTGCGCCCTCAACCATCTTTCTGGTATTTCATTCTGGCTGGCCTGCACATAATCTTTATAACTGCAGGCAATAAATTTTTTGTTGGGTAACTGCAGCCACCAGCGCCCCGTTTTTTTACTTTGTAAAAAAATGGTTTCTACCTCTGTAAAAGTAGAATGGTATTCGTTAAAACTATTGCGGTCTTCTATAGCAGCTTCCTGTTTACTGCGGCTTTTACCATCAATAAAATACCACAGCATTTGTGCAATTTGTTTGGCGGTAAGGTTATTTATATCATCCTGCGGCAGGTAGCCATAAATACCAAAGCTGCTTAAGTTAGTACTCATGCCGGCATAGCGGGTAAGCATGCAGGCCTCTTCGCCGGTAAAACCATTGGGGCTTTGCAATGAGGCTGGGGCATCGCTGTTTTTTATAGCGCTGATATCAAAGCTTAAAAAGTGGGTGTTGCGTAACACCGGTTCCATCTCATCAATATTTTCTTTGGCCACACCAAGGCGGTAACAATCAAAACGCAATTTGTCCATTGTTTCCAGCATTCGGGGGTGCACAAAATAACTTTGAAAACCAATATGATTGTAATGCTTTATTAAATTGGGTTCGCCGGTAAGCATTTCCATCAAAAAATTTTCGCTGCGTTGGGGGCTTTCGCCACGTAAATTTATATTGGCATCTATGCAGGTGGCTTCGGCAATTTTATTTATTTCTTTGTAAGCAAAATATTGTGCCAGTGTAATATCGTGTGAGCCGCCAAGTATTATTACTGTTTTATTCATGCGCAGCAATTCAGCCAGCACCGTTTTTATTGCGGCATAACTATCGCTGAGTGTGGCACCGGTTTTTATATTACCAATATCGGCAATGCTGATATCTTTATGCCAAAAATGCAACTGATATAACTCCTTTCTTATAACATCCGCTGCATGAAGGGTGTTGTTAAAAACGCCGCATCCCCTTGTTTCGGTAACACCCACCAGCACAATATCGGCAGGGCTTATATCGGGCATTTCATTTTCATACAAGCCTATATGCCGGGCAAACTGCCCATCGTTATACCCATTATCTCCATTTATTTCAGCCAGTAAAACGGGTTCTAAAAAATCCTGCAGATCGTACATTTAAAAAATTTGGGCAAACCTAATTTAATAATTTCAAAAAGCGGGAACGTTGCCATAAAAAATAACGAAATAGCAGCCTTTTAAAATATGTAAAACAGTAACTTAGCAACTCAATATATAATTACAATGAGCCATAAAGAAGAAGTACTTACCGATGTAGTAATAAAATTTGCCGGCGATAGTGGTGACGGTATGCAATTAACGGGTAATCAGTTTACCAATAATACTGCCATGATGGGTATTGACCTTTCTACCTTTCCTGATTTTCCGGCAGAGATACGTGCCCCGATAGGAACTTTGCCTGGTGTTAGCGGTTACCAGTTACGTTTTAGCAGCGACAGGATTTTTACTCCCGGCGATGCCTGCGATGTGTTGGTGGCAATGAATGCTGCTGCATTAAAAGCTAATTTAAAAGAATTAAAACCCGGGGGAAAAATTATTGCCAATACTGATGGCTTTGATGCAAAAAATTTGCGCCTGGCCAATTATCCCGATGGTATAAATCCTTTAGAAGATAACAGCCTGGGTAATTACGAAGTAATTAAGATTGATGTTACTAAAATGACCCGTGAGGCATTGAAGGAAATTACCATGGGGGTAAAAGAAAAAGACCGTGCAAAAAATATGTTTGTATTGGGTTTTTTATACTGGATGTACAACCGCGATATGGTTAATACTATTGAATTTATAAAAGATAAATTTGGTAAAAAGCCCGAAATTTTTGAAAGTAATGTAAAAGCCCTGCAGGCCGGCTATAATTTTGGCGATACTACCGAAACTTTTACTACAAGGTTTAAAGTAGAAAAAGCAAAAATGGAATCGGGTACTTACCGCTCTATAATGGGTAACCAGGCAGTGGCGTATGGTTTAATTGCAGCATCGCAAAAAAGCGGGCTGCCATTATTTTTAGGCAGTTACCCCATTACACCCGCAAGTGATATTTTACATGAGCTAAGCAAGTATAAAAATTTTGGCGTAAAAACTTTTCAGGCAGAAGATGAGATAGCTGCTATTACTTCGGCCATTGGTGCCAGTTATGGTGGCAGTTTGGGTTTAACCACCAGCAGCGGACCGGGTATTGCATTAAAAGCAGAGGCAATGGGTTTGGCGGTGATGCTGGAAATTCCTTTGCTGATAATAAATATACAGCGTGGCGGCCCATCAACAGGTTTGCCCACAAAAACAGAGCAGAGTGATTTAATGCAGGCCTATTATGGCCGCAATGGCGAGTGCCCCATGCCCGTTATTGCCAGCAGCACACCCAGCGATTGCTTCAGCGCCATTTATGAAGCGGCCAGAATTTCGGTACAACACATGACCCCGGTTATGTTTTTAAGCGATGGTTACATTGCTAACGGTGCCGAGCCATGGAAGTTTCCTAAAAGTGACGACCTGCCGGAAATAAAAGTAAGTTTTGCCTCGGCTGATAAAAATATGGCTGACGGTAAATTTATGCCGTACCTGCGTGATGAAAAATTAGCCAGGCCATGGGCCATACCCGGCACTGCAGGTTTAGAACACCGGGTAGGTGGATTAGAGAAACAAGACATTACCGGAAACATCAGTTACGATTCGGAAAACCATGAGCACATGGTAAAAACCAGGCAGGCTAAGGTGGATTTAATTGCTAATTATATTCCGGAACAAACATTAGACAGTGGCCCCGAAAAAGGAAAAGTATTAGTGCTTGGTTGGGGCAGCACTTATGGTTCAATAAAAAGTGCCTGCAGAGAATTGCAGAACGAAGGCCTTGCCGTAAGCCATGCACACCTGCGTTATATTCGCCCCTTTCCCAAAAACTTAGGCGATATTTTAAAAAACTTCGATACGGTTTTAATTCCTGAAATTAATAATGGCCAGTTGATAAAAATTATTCGGGATGTTTATTTTGTAGATGCAAAGGGGTACAATAAAATTATGGGTGTGCCCATTACTAAAGGAGAATTGGTGGAGGCAATAAGGAAACTGTTGTAGGTCTATTCATCAGCATATTTTAAAATCCCGATATTGTATTGGGATTTTTTGTTTATAGAAAAACAATTATGAAGCGCCTTTGTCTTGTTTTTTTAATTATAGTTTTTGATGGCGTAGCAATTTTTTTAATCATCCGGTTTAAAGCCAATTCTTTTTCTCGGCTCTTGTGGTGGGTTTAATAATTTTTTCAAGGCTTCAAAAATAATGTGGATGTCATTATCGTATTGTCTCATCTTTCCATCCTGTTGCATCATTTTTTTTTCTACTTGCTCCATTTTTAATAAAATATCTTTATTCGTTAAAAGTAACGATCTCATTTTGCTGAATACTCTTATAATTTGTACACTCACGTCAATAGCTGTTGCACTACTTAAAACGCTTGATAACATGGCTACACCTTGCTCAGTAAATGCCATTGGCATATATCTTGTTCCTCCCCAACTTGAGGTGCCAATTTGGCTCCTCAAGTTTGTAAATTCATTTTTAGTAAGCACAAACATAAAATCCTTTGGAAACCTTTCGGGATTACGTTTCACTTGCCTTTTTAGATGCTTGGTTTCCACAGCATACATTTCAGCTAAATCAAAATCTAACATCACTTTCATTTTACGTATCAGGTAAATTTTGTTAATTACCTTTTCTTCTAAAACTGTTATTGATTTAGTTGCTTTTGGCATATTTTTTTCAATTTTATTACAGTTAATTTTTCGGTTATTCCTTCACGGTATTACAAATATAATTTTATAGAGGTATCAAAATTTTTCCGTTCAGTTACTACTACAATACAAATGGCATTCATATTGCAGCAGCAAAATCCTTAAACCCACATTTCCAATGCAACTGGTTTACTGCATATCCACTGCAGTGATGGACAAGAAAAATACAAGAGCGTTTAATAAATATGGGGAGTTATTTGTGGACGATTATTTATACAACAAAAAGCAATAAACAACCAATACAAAAGCAGGGGTCGGTTTTATTGCTGCGGCAAAATGTTTTAAATTGAAATTAAATATTTTATCGCTTTACTCTTTGCCTGCCAAATATCAAACCCAGCTTAATATTAAAAGTAAAATACGCATCGTTATTGTTTGCATGCCCTCTCTCATCACCAGCCACCGTAATATGTGCAGGATTTAATTCATAGTGCCGGTTGTTCAATAATAATGCGTTAGTTAATTTAGCCCCGGTAAAATAATTGCCATACAAATTACCATCAATGTAGGTGGTGCTTACATCATCTAAATAATCGGTAGATAAAATGCGGTACACAAACTCTGCCCTAAGGTTAAGCATTGGCGATAATTCATATTTTAGGCCAGCCCCAACCGGTATGGTCATCTGTTTTAATTTATATGGTTTACGGTTTGGGTATTCTGCAAAGCCCTGCCCCTCGGTACTTAAAGGCTGCAGCGGTACCCAGTTATTTAAAAGCTTAGCCTGCGGATCAAAAGAAAAATAACCAATGCCTGCAACCAGGTAAGGAGAAAACATGGGCAACTCATCCTGCTCATCATATTTTTTAAAAATAAATAAAGGATGAATTTCTGCTACAGCCATTATATCGGCTATGGAACTTTTAAAACTAAGGTTGCGTTCATATCTTCCAAAAGTTGAGGCCTTGTCTTTTTTTAAAATACTATCGTATGCGTTTACCTGGCCGAAAGTGCCTTCAATTCTTAACGCAACAGCATTTTTAAAAATAGCACTTATATAAACGCTGCCTGCAAATTGTGAATTACCCAGGTTAATATCCTTTACAAATTTTTTACCAATACCTTTACGTCCACCCAAATCGGTAAGGCAGTTCATCACTCCTATACTGCCGCCCAGTTCAAACACCACCGGGTTGTCGTAATAATTGTTATCGTAAAAATAAAATTGGGACCAACTTATTTGAGCAGCACCTGCATTTAGAATAATAAACAGTACGCTAACCGGTAACATCTTTTTCATATAATAAAATGCGCTTTGGTAATTAATAAAAAGCTGGGCTTTATTTATGGATATTGGCGCTGCAAAATATAATACCGGGTTACCGATACCCTAATAAACAGTAAAATGTATTACCTGTAGCAGATACTTATTTAATGTGGATTGATGCCTCAAAAAATAATTAAAATATAAGGCCTACTTTAAAATTAATGGAAAAGTAGGCATCGTTATTATTTGGGTTGCCCCGTATATCGTTTAAGTTTACGGTATGATTGGGATTTATTTCGTGCTGCCGGTTGTATAACGCCAAAGCCTGACCTAATTGCTCGCCGGTAAAATATTTTTGGTAAAGATTTTTATCGATGTACCCGGTACTTACATCATCTAAATAATCGGTAGATAAAATCCGGTAAACACATTCGGCACTAAAATTAAAGTTTTCCGAAAATTTATATTTTATCCCTGCACCTACAGGAAAATTAATTTGTTTGAGTTTATAAAATTTTCTGCCGGGATATTCTTCAAAACCCTGGCCTTCTGTGCTTAAAGGCCGCAGGTCCACTAACTTATCCTGCAACTTTGCCTGGGGGTTAAAAGTAAAATACCCAATGCCGCCCAGCAGGTATGGCGAAATCCGGGGCAATTGCTGCTCTTTACTATAGGTTTTAAAAAAACGGGGATGCACTTCGCCAATAACTGCAATTTCAAAAATCAAGCTGCGAAAACTAAGGTTTCTTTCGTACCTGCCCTGTGTAGATTCTTTTATATTTTTAAGAACTGCATCGCTGGCTTTTACAATTCCCCAGGTGGCTTCTGCCCTTAGTACCAGGGCGTATTTGTATACAGCACTTAAAAAAATGCTGCCGGCGGGCTGGGTATTACCCAGGTTGATATCTTTTATAAATTTTTTACCAATGCCTTTATTGCCACCTAAATCGGTAAGGCAATTCATTATACCAACCGAGCCACCAAACTCGTAAGTAATAATATTGTTGTAATAAAGGTCGTCGGAAAATTTGTTTTGGGCTTTGGTATTTTGTGCGGCAAATGCATACAGCATTATAACCCATGCAGCAAGTGATATACTTTTCATTAATTAAGGTTTCCTTTTGTTTAAAATGGGGCGATTTTAAAAGGATGACCAGAATTTCTACCTTAAATATCTTACTTTTTTTTATTAATTGCAAATTTGCAAACGCTTTTTATACCACAATCACCGCATTTAGGGTTACGTGCAGTACATACATACCTGCCATGTAATATTAACCAGTGATGGGCTTTATGTACATATGCTGCCGGAATATTTTTTATCAATTGCTTTTCGGTTGCCAATGGGGTTTTGGCATTTGCGGTTAGTCCTACTCGTGCACTCACTCTAAAAACATGGGTATCTACCGCCATATTAGGTTGCTGATCAATAACCGAAGTAATAACATTTGCAGTTTTACGGCCCACTCCAGGCAGCTGTATTAATTCATCAACCGTCATAGGTACTTCGCCATTAAATTTTTGCAACAGCATAGTAGCCATTCCAATTAAATGTTTGGTTTTATTATTGGGGTAAGAAATGCTTTTTATAAGCGGAAACAATTCTTCAAAACTTGCATTAGCCATCACATCGGGGGTGGGATATTTTTCAAAGATAAAGGGTGTGGTGATATTCACTCTTTTATCGGTGCACTGTGCCGATAAAATTACTGCAACCAGTAACTGAAAAGTATTGTCATACAGCAATTCTGTTTCTGCATTGGGCGCATGCTGTAAAAAAAAATCAATTACAAACTGGTACCGTTCTTTCCTTGTCATAAAAAAAATCCCCCGCTTTGTGGCGGAGGACTAAATTAGTTAAAAATTAATTTTAAACAGTAACTGAAAATTCGTTCACGGCTTTTTCAGCGTAGTTTAAAATATTATCAAGCGTGGACTGGCTTGGCGACATTTTGAGGGTTTCCAGCTGCGCATGAGCAGAAGTTAACTCTTCAAATTTTTCACGAAGATTCCAGTCTGTCTCTAAAGCAGCTTTAATTTGTGCTGTTTGAGACTGTGTAGTTTCGTTATACAAAAATAATAACAAATCTGTCTGGGTAAAGTTGTGCATAAACAAATAAAGTGGCTTGTGTTAAAAAATTAAATATCCATTATCCGTATTTATAAACGGTAATTTTACGGACATATTGCATATTGGCGCAAAATTTATTTATTTTCTTTTGAGGAGGTAATTATAAACAGGTCTTCATTATCTTTTTTCATCATGTAATTTTCCCTGGCGTATTTTTCAATGGTTAGGGCACTGGTCTTTAAAGCGCTAAGCTCTTTGCGGGTTTCGGTTATTTGCTGGGTTTGGCTGGCCTCGTTTTTAGTAAGTTGTTTATTCCGGTTGGCTCTTTCTGCCTGTAATAAAAAGTCGTTTTTATCAAAAAATAACATCCAAATCAAAAAAGCTACAGCAGTAAGCAGGTACTTGTTAGTTAAAAAAGACAGCGCTCCAAAACCCCTGTTGAGCAGAGATTTTGAAGAACTGTTATTATCAAGATGTTGTTCCATTATATTTTAAGGTGTTCCTGCTTATTAAAAATTATCGGGTGCCACCAAATTTAATCTTTCCTTTTGGATAAATGCCGCTTTCTCCCAACATTTCTTCAATGCGGATCAACTGGTTGTATTTAGCCATCCGGTCGGTACGTGATGCAGAACCAGTTTTAATTTGTCCGCAGTTTAATGCCACGGCCAAATCTGCAATAGTGGTATCTTCAGTTTCGCCACTTCTATGGCTCATTATAGTATTGTAACCATTATTTTGGGCCATGCTTACCGCATTGATGGTTTCGGTAACGGTACCAATCTGGTTTACTTTAACCAATAATGCATTCGCAATTCCTTCATTAATGCCTCTTTCTAACCTGGTAACGTTAGTAACAAAAAGATCGTCGCCAACAAGCTGGCATTTGCTGCCCACCGCTTCGGTAAGCATTTTCCAGCCTTTCCAGTCATCTTCTGCCATACCATCTTCAATACTGCAAATAGGATATTGCTTTACCCAGCTTGCCCAGTATGCCACCAATTGCTCACTCGTCATTTTCTTTCCATCACTCTTATGAAAAATATATTTTTTTTCTTTAGCATTCCATAATTCGCTGTTGGCAGCATCCATTGCAATCATAACCTGGCTGCCGGTTTTGTAACCTGCGGCTTGTATTGCAGTTAATACGGTTTCAATAGCTTCTTCATTACTTTGAATGTTGGGTGCAAACCCACCTTCATCGCCTACATTAGTGCTAAAGCCTTTCTTTTTTAATACAGTTTTTAATGCATGAAAAATATCTACGCCCCACCGTAAGCCTTCGCTAAATGAAGTTGCGCCAATGGGCATTACCATAAATTCCTGGAAGTCTATTTTATTATCGGCATGTGCACCACCATTTAAAATATTCATCATGGGTATGGGCAAAATTTTTGCATTAGTACCACCAATGTACCGGTACAAAGGAAGGTTAGCTTCCAGTGCTGCAGCTTTGGCTACAGCCATACTTACAGCAAGCATAGCATTAGCGCCCAATTTTCCTTTGTTGGCTGTTCCGTCTAAAGCCTGCAATGCAGCATCAATACCGGTTTGGTCTGCAATATCCCATCCTAATAAATTATCAGCAATAATGGTGTTTACATTTTTTACAGCTTTTAAAACGCCTTTACCACCATATATTTTTTTGTTATCGTCTCTCAATTCCACTGCCTCGTGAATACCGGTGCTGGCGCCACTTGGTACTGCGGCACGGCCTAAATGTTCGTTCTCAGTTAGTACGTCAACTTCTACTGTAGGATTACCACGGCTGTCTAAAATTTGACGGGCATGAATGGATGCGATGTAACTCATTGTTTTTTTGAGGTTTTTATTTTAAAAGTTAGATATTTTGCAAATTTCTGCTTTAGTTAGGATAAAAGCAAAATTATATTGGAGGGGCGTTTTTTGGATATTTATGGATAAGAATATGGATATTTTTGTTTTTTTGGATATTTTTGGATAAAAATATGGATATATGAATATCAATACACTTGAAATTACCAACGAATTTTTATCCCTGATAGCCGAGATTGATGAATTTAAAGGAGTGTGGAAGGCATTGGGGAAATTAGCGCCAGAGCAATTATACCAATTACAAAAAGTGGCTACTATAGAAAGTATTGGATCAAGTACACGTATTGAAGGAAGTAAACTTACAGACTATGAAGTTGAAACATTATTAGCCAATCTTAAAATACAAAGATTTGAAACAAGAGATGAACAGGAAGTGGGAGGTTATGCCGCTGCTATGAATATTATTTTTCAAAATTATAAAGATATTCCTCTTACAGAAAATTACATAAAGCAACTGCATAATATTTTACTGCAATACAGCGAGAAAGACAGTTGGCACAGGGGCAATTATAAAACATCCACTAATCATGTAGTAGCATTAAATACGGAAGGGAAAGTAATAGGTGTTGTATTTGAAACCGCAACACCTTTTGAAACGCCTATGCGTATGGAGCAATTAATATCATGGGCAAGAAAAGAAATTGAAGAAAAAAAAATACACCCGCTTTTAATAATATCTTTTTTTATAGTTGAGTTTTTGGCTATTCATCCTTTTCAGGATGGCAATGGAAGATTATCGAGAATTATTACTACCTATTTACTTTTGGTGGCGGGATATGTTTATGTACCCTACTGTTCGTTAGAAGCGGTGATTGAGCAAAATAAACAGGGCTTTTACCTTTCGTTACGGCAAACGCAGGCTACACTAAAAAACGAATATCCAAACTGGCAGCCATGGGTAACTTATTTTTTAAAGGCATTACAATCGCAAAAACAAAAATTAGAAATTAAATTAGAGAGAGAGCATTTGTTACTGGCACGATTACCAGCATTATCGCAAAAAATTATTGAAATAACTACTGCTAAAAGTAAAATAACTATAGGGGAGCTAAATACAATATTGGTAGAGATGAATAGAAGTACAATAAGAAAACATATAGAAAATCTGGTAAAAACAAACAGGCTTGTAAAAAATGGACTAGGTAAAGGTACTTGGTATACTTTGCAGTAATTTTTATTTATCCTCCGTCAGCTGCCTGAACACACTTTCTAAATTACCCGTTGCCTCACTTTGCAGAGAAACGATATTAAGATTTTTATTAAGCGTTATTTCAATTAATTTTCTTTTTAAACTATCAGCGTTGTCAGTTTTAAATATCCAGGTGTTTAAATTGAGTTGCTTAATGTTTTGAATGCCATCAAAAATATCTGCCTTTACCACTTCTTTTATTTCTAATCTCAATTCGCTAAAATGCTTATTGCCCAGAAGGTTACTCAAAGTATCATCGGCTACAATATTGCCTTTGCTGATAATAATAACTCTTTCGCATAAAGCCTGCACTTCCTGCATAATATGAGATGAGAACAGCACCGTTTTATTTTTGCCCAGCTCTTTTATCACTTCCCGTATTTCTACAATCTGGTTAGGATCAAGCCCGCTGGTGGGCTCATCTAAAATCAATACTTCGGGATCATGTATTAATGCAGCGGCCAACCCTACACGTTGTTTATACCCCTTACTTAACTGCCCAATTTTTTTGTTGGCTTCTACAGTTAATCCAACCGTTTTTATTACTGCTTCTATTTTTTCTTTTTTGTTATTTACTGTATGCACATTGCTTACAAAATCTAAATACTCTCTTACATACATATCATTGTACAGCGGGTTAGCTTCGGGCAGGTAACCAATTTTCTTTTTTGTTTCGTTACTGTTTTCATCAACCGTTGTACCGCATACTGCAGCATTACCACCATCGGCTTTAAGATAACCGGTAATAATTTTCATGGTAGTTGATTTACCGGCGCCATTTGGCCCCAGAAAACCAACAATCTCCCCTTTGTTAATGGTAAACGAAATATTATTAACTGCTTTTTGAGTGCCGTATATTTTGGAGAGATTAGCTACTGTAATTGACATTTGAAAAATTATTTTGCAAAAGTAAAAACGTCAGGCGTTAAAACCTGACGTGATAATTATTAGTTATTTTTTTCACCTTCATTTTTTGGGCCCTGATTAGGATTTGGCCGCTGCTGATTTTGCCCACCTCTATTTTGCGGCGGCCTTTGCTGCCTGTTTTGTTGATTAGGCCTTTGCTGATTTTGTCCACCACGATTGTTTTGTTGTTGCCCACCTCCTTGCTGTCCACCTCCAGGGTTCTGCGAACGACTAGACTGATTACCCCCGGCTTGTTGTTGTGGTCTGTTTCCCTGCTGCCGATTATCGCCTTGTCTATTACCTGTTGCCTGTTGCCTGTTGCCCATTCCCTGTTGCCTGTTACCGCCCTGTTGATTTCTTTCGTTATCCCTTCTTTTGCGACTGGTTTTTTCCAGGCTCTTTAAACTTATCTGCCCTACTACATCGGTATAAACCGGTTCAATGTCTTTGGGTTTATTGGTAACTACTTCCACCGGTTCCAGATCGGCGGGCCTTACCCCCTGCCTGTTTAATTCTTTTATTTTTTTAACCCTTTCAATAGTAAGCGGATAATGTTTATTACTATCCGGCATGGTGTACCACATCAGGTTTTTAAAAATATCCTTCTTCACTAAAAATGCACGGCTTTTTTCCATTTCCAGCATATCGGCATCATCGGGAAAAAATTGCAAAGCATCCATGTAAGTATCCAGCTCGTAATTTAAACAACATTTCAGGCGGCCGCACTGGCCGCTCAACTTGGTTTGGTTGATGCTTAAATTTTGGTAACGGGCTGCATTGGTATTTACACTTTTAAAATCGGTAAGCCAGCTGCTGCAGCAAAGCTCACGGCCGCAACTACCTATGCCGCCTACTTTTCCGGCTTCCTGGCGGGCACCAATCTGGCGCATTTCTACCTTTACCTTAAATTCGGCAGCGTATAATTTTATTAGCTCCCTAAAGTCAACGCGGTCATCGGCAATGTAAAAAAATGTTGCTTTGCGGCTATCGGCCTGTACTTCTACTTCGGCCATTTTTAAATCGAGCTTTAGCTGGCGGGCCATAGCACGGCTGCGTATTAGTACCTGAGCTTCCCGGGCTTTCGATTCTACCATTTTAGCAATATCTGCTTCAGTAGCACGGCGTAAAACTTTTCTTATATCAGGGCTCTTTTCGTCAACCTTGCGTTTTTTCATTTGCAGGCGAACCAGCTCGCCGGTTATATTTACCATGCCCACATCAAAACCACTTACGCCTTCCACGGCAATCATATCGCCTTTTTCGTAATGGTGTAAAGTAATGTTTCTGTAAAAATCTTTACGGCTGCCGTTGTTAAAGCTTACTTCAATAATGCGGCATCCGCTTTCGGGATCGCTAAAGGGCAGGTTGGCCAGCCAGTCGTGCACGTTCATACGGTTGCAACCGCCGGTTGAGCAACTGCCATGGCTTTGGCATCCGCCCGGTGCTGCTCCATCTTTTGAGGTTCCGCAACCTCCGCTTCCACATCCCATATTATTGGTTAATTAAAAATTAGTAATAAAAAAGGAGAGATTTTTTTTGGGCCGGGCGGCAGAATTACTATGAATCTTCGGTGGCGTCGCACTCTTGTACTTTATTTTTCTATTCGGCAGGTAAAGTTCCACATTGGTATGCCGATGAAAGGATTGCGACGCAACGATGATGCCCATTGTTGAAAAAGCTGGTATCAAAATATATAATACACAAATATCAACTCAGTTCTGTAATTTCTGTTCCCTGCTGCTCTCTGCCTCAGTTCACCAAAATTAACGATTTGTTGTTAATAATATGATACATCCTGATGGAAAGGGCGTGAAAGAGCATTTTTGCGTTGGCATTACGTTCAATATAGTAGCTGGCCTTGTCTAATTCGGTGATGATTGCTTCTTGCTGGCCCAGGTTGCAGAGTTTGTTGAGGCGGCTGGCGAAATCGGTTTGGTTTGTGGTTTGTTGTTGGTTGTTTGTGGTTCCCATTATCCTCAGTCTTACTGCTTCTTCAAGCAGGTGAATGAAGTATTTGAGGAACTGTTTTTGTTTTTCCCGGCCCAGTTTGGCGGTATCGTCAATCCATTTTACCTGAGCAACGGGCCCGGTGCGTATGATGGCATTCAGCCATTCACGCAGCATTACTTCCCAATCATCATCGGCATGTTGTAATAATTGCAAGGCTTCCCGGTAATTGCCTTCGGCAAGAATGGCAATTTGCCGGGCTTTTTCAATTTTTACGCCGGCGTTTAGTTCTAAAGCAACTTCCACTTCCATATTTGTAAGCAGCGGAATTTTTATCAGTTGCGTACGGGATAAAATGGTGGGCAGAATTAAATCTTCATTTTCGGCCACCAAAATAAAGAGTGTGTTTGGCGGCGGCTCTTCTATTAGTTTTAATAATTTATTTCCCTCTTTACCCAAAAACTCGGGCAGCCACATGATGAGGATCTTGTATTCGCTTTCAAAACTTTTGAGGTTCAGCTTGCGGATGATATCGGTGCACTCGTGTGCGGTAATATTGCCTTGTTTGTTTTCGGCGCCAATAAATTGCAGCCAGTCGTACACATTGCCGTACGGGTTTGTTACAATAAACTCCCGCCACTCTTTTATAAAATCTGTACTGATAGGTTTTTCGCCGGTTTTTTTTGTAATTACCGGGTAAGAAAAATGTATATCGGGATGAATGAGTTCGTTTGCTTTTTTGCAGGCGGGGCATGTGCCGCAGGAATCAGTTTCTTTTGTTTGTGGTTTGTGGTTTGTGGTTTGTGGTTCTGCTGCTGCAAACAGATCAACTTCTTTTGGCTGAGGCTTGCAGACAATGTATTGGGCAAAAGCCAATGCTAATTGTAAAGCGCCGCTTCCTTCTTTGCCTAAAAACAACAGGGCATGGCTTAGGCGGTTGTGCTGTACCATTTGTACAAGCTGCTCTTTGGTTTCTTTTTGCCCGGTGATGGATTGAAATTGCATGGGTGCAAAGTAAAATAAAAAAAAACATCCGGCATTTTTTAAAAGCCGGATGCATTAATAATTTATTTATTAAGCTTATAACTTCCCCGTAATCTCTTCACTCATCGGCTCAACCTTACTCGGAAAATATTGTAACAGATTTCCTTTTTCATCCAACAAAAATTTACCAAAATTCCAGCCAACAACAGCATCTAAAACACCGTTTTCTGCTTTGCTGGTAAGGTATTTATAAATAGGGGCCATATCATCTCCTTTAACAGATATTTTTGATGCCATTGTGAAGGTAACGCCATAATTTTTTTTGCAGAATTGCTGTATTTCGGTGTTGGTGCCAGGCTCCTGTCCGCCAAAATTATTTGCCGGAAAACCAACGATCACTAATTTATCTTTATAAGTATCATACAGTTTTTGTAACCCTTCATATTGCCTGGTATAGCCACATTCGCTGGCGGTGTTTACAATTAATATTTTTTTACCTTTAAAGGTTGAGAAATCAATAGTGCTTCCATCCAAACCTTCAACTTTAAAATCGTAGATAGATTTGGCAGTAGTAGTTACCGGCGTTGGTTCTGATGTATTCATATTTGCATTTTTGTTTGCCTGAACTGTGCAGGAAAGTAATACGGTGCTGATGGCTAATAATTTAATCATGACTTTGAGTTTTTATTATAAACGAAATTAGAATTGATTTGTTCAGTTAGTACGTACGGATATTTGCTTAACCGGGGTTTAACATGGTCATTGTTTTTCGTAACAACCCAAATCCGGCAAACCTACATTCCTGTTTTTATCGTCCAGATCTTTAGGTAAACCGGTTGCAATGCCGGCATTAATACCCGGCGCTGCAGCATTTTTTGTAACCCGGAAATCGAAAATATTTTTTGTAATGTTGATACTGTCGAATGCGGGATCGGCATTTTTAATATTGCCAGTTAAAGTGCTGTTGGATGGATCGCTTAACGCCCGGTAAATATTTTTTTCGAACAAAACAGTAAATGTATTTGCTCCCTGTTTGTTAACGGTAATTTCATTATCTATAAGTCCACCATCACCCCAAAATATATTATTACGGAAAACTGCATTTAAACTGGCTGTTACCGGGCTACCAGATTGTGTTGTAAAATTGCTTACCGCCAGCGCAGGATTTTTATGATTTAAAAAATTAGTAGAGTAGGCGGCAACCGTGCAGTGCGTAAAATTATAAATGCCTCCATAGTTTATAATAATATTACTGCCGCAATTACTTATCTGGCTGTTATCGGCCTGCAGGCTGCTGTTTACACATAGTATGCCCACATCAAAAGCATTATCAACAATGCATTGGTGCAAAATAAGTTTTGGGTTTGCATTGATGGATGGGTTTTCGGTAACAATGGCCTGGTTGGCATTTTTTACAACGGCATATGTAAGCACATTGTTTTTGCTGCTACCCCGGAAATAAATACCGGGCCAGCTTGCAGGTAAATCTTTATAAGCCTCATCTAAACGGTCACCAGTAAAAACTACAGGGTTGGTTTTTGTGCCGTTGATAATTAATGTGCCATCCACAATAAAAGGAGCAGTTGCATGCGAGTAAATTTTACAACCTTCTTGTATCGTTAAGGTAGCGGTTGTATCAATGCGAATGCTGCCGAGTACTACGTAAGGCAGGTTGTTCGTCCACACCACATTGCCCGTTAAAACCCGATTACGTAAAAAATTGGCGTTTTGCCCATAAGCCTGTAATTGCACGTAGCGGTTATTGCCATTATAGTTTATTAAAATACTATCGCTAACAATAAATGGTAAATTGGCGGCATTTGGGTTAACAGTTACCGAAACAAAAATGTAAATACTGTCATTAGCTTCAATTTCCAGGTTGGTAACTTCACTGGTTGCAACGCCATTTACATTCATTTTATAGGCAGATGTTGCGCCACCCATCAGCGTTACTTTATTAAGGCGAAGTTTTTGACTGTTATCATTAATTATTTTGAATGATTTGGTAATGGAGCCAGCGGTGGTAAAAACCGTATCATATTTTAAAGTATCGGCTGTAATATTTACCTGGGCAAATTCACTGGTAATAAAAGAATTTTTTTTGCAGGAGGATGTTAGCAACAGGCAATAAGCAATGGGCAATAAGCAATGGGCAATATGCAATTTGCAAAAAAAGGATATGATCTTCTTCATTTTTCAAATTTATACATATTTGGGTACAGTTGTGTGAGCAGTCTGCTATTTAGCCGCATAAGCTAAAGTTGCAATGCTCAACTTTGCATGGGTTGCACTCAATATAACATGGCCACAGGCTTCCAAAGTGGCACCGGTGGTTACCACGTCATCTACCAATAATAGGTTTTTGCCGGTTAATTCGGCCGGTTTTGCCACTTTAAAGCTGTCTTTTACGTTTTCCCAACGTTCGGTGCGGTGTTTTCGGGTTTGGGTTTCGGTAGCATGCTGGCGAATAACGGCATTGTTTAAAACAGGTATGTTCATTACTGCAGATATGCCATTGCAGATAATCGTTGCCTGGTTATAACCCCGTTTATGCTCTTTATCTACATACATCGGCAGGGGAATAAGGGCATCAATTGTTGAAAAACGGTTGCTTTTCAGCATGGTTTTACCCATTATTTCGCCGAGGTAAAAACCAATTTTTGTATCGCCTTTATATTTAAGCTGATGAATTAAATGCTGCATTAAAAATGCTTTCGAAAAATAAAACTGGCTGTAAGCCGCAGTTAAATTTATCCGGCCCCAAAAATCTTTTTCAATCTGGTTGTTTGCAAGTGCCGCAAAATTTGTGTGTGGTAAATCGTGAATGCAGGTAAGGCAAAGCAGGCTGTCTGCTTCCAACAAATCAGATCCGCAACCCGTGCATACATGCGGATAAAAAAGATGCATTGTGCTGCTGAAAATATTTTTTAGTTGAGCTATCATTGTAAAATAATTACAACAACAAGTTAAAACAAATATTGGTACAATTCTTCAACCTTTGCCAATGGTACCACTTCAATATTAAATTTTTGTTTACCTAACGATTTACTGTTGTATTTGCTTACAATAATTTTTTCAAATCCTAATTTTTCTGCTTCGGCAATGCGTTGTTCAATTCTGTTAACGGCTCTTATCTCTCCGCTTAAACCAACCTCGCCGGCAAAACAATAATGTTGGTTAATGGTGGTATCTTCATAACTGCTTAAAAGTGCACTAACAATTGCAAGATCAATGGATGGATCTTCTACCTTAATACCACCCGCAATATTTATAAAAACATCTTTTACACCAAAATGAAAGCCGCCTCTTTTTTCCAGCACGGCTAATAATAATTGCAGGCGACGCAGATCGAAACCACTTACCGTTCGTTGTGGTGTGCCATAAACACTTTGTGTAACCAGTGCCTGCGCTTCAATTAATAAAGGGCGCATACCTTCCATAGTTGCTGCAATGGCAACGCCGCTTAGTTGCTCTTCTTTTTGTGTAATTAAAAGTTCTGATGGATTGTTAACCGCCCTCATACCTGCACTGGTCATTTCATATATACCGAGCTCAGATGTAGAGCCAAAGCGGTTCTTGAGCGTTCGCAAAATTCTATAAGCATAATGCCGGTCACCCTCAAACTGCAAAACAGTATCAACCATGTGCTCCAGAATTTTTGGTCCGGCAATGGTGCCATCTTTGGTAATATGGCCAATTAAAAACACCGGTGTGTTTGTTTCTTTAGCAAAGCGTTGCAGTTCCGCAGCAGTTTCTCTTATCTGGCTAATGCTGCCTGCACCACTTTCAACAAAAGGCGATTGTAATGTTTGTATTGAATCAACAACTACTAATTGAGGTTTCAGTTTTTTTATTTCCTGAAAAATAGTTTGTGTATTTGTTTCGGTAAGAATGTAAAAGTTATCGCTGCCAATTCCAATTCTATCGGCACGCATTTTTATTTGTTGTTCACTTTCCTCGCCGCTTATATATAGTGTAACAACATCTTTCAGTTGCAAACCTATCTGCAAAAACAAAGTTGATTTACCAATGCCTGGTTCGCCGGCAACCAAAACAATGCTGCCTAAAACAATACCGCCACCAAGTACACGATTTAATTCTGCATCGGTTGTAAGTATTCTTTTTTCTTCGGCGCTGCTAACATCATTTATAGAAATGGTTTTTTGTTTTCCCAAACCGGAGTAATCACGCCACTCATCTTTTTCTTTTTTATCGCTTCCTTTAACAATTACTTCTTCAACAAAAGTATTCCAGCTATTACAGCCTGGGCACTTGCCCAACCATTTGGCACTTTCGTAACCACAACTCTGACAAAAAAATGCCGATTTAGTTTTACTCATGCCGTAAATGTAAATTGTAAAAAGAAGAATGAAAAATCAATTGATGAAGAATTTACGCTTCAATGATTCTATTTTATTTTTAAAAGAGAAAGAAAAAAGTTTTTAAGAACAATGATAAACAGAAAAAAAATTGCAGAAGATTTTTACTTGCCAAAAAGTAAAAGGGTCAACATTGCTGTTGACCCTTTGTACTTACTAACCCATTAAATTCTATTGCTAAATTACAATTTCGGGACAGATAAACAAATAAATTTTCTGAGATGTTGATAAGTTAACATACACAGCACCCCTAAAAACCGCACTGCATAAAAGCACTTTAAGTAATTGATAATGTTATAGTTAGTAACATAATTTTGCCAATTTTTTGCGTTTTAATCAAGCTGAAATAATTAAAAAAATAAAAAATTATTTGGTTTATAAAATAAACTACTTTACGTTTGTGTAAAATTAGATCAAATGAAAAGGCTGCTCACATTACTTACAATTATAGTTAGCTTAAGCGCTACTGCGCAGGTAAAAATTGCCGGTAAAATCATCGATGGCAAGGGCAAACCAGTTAGCGGAGTAAGCGTGACCATAAAAGATACTTATGATGGAGCAACAACCGATTCGTTGGGCAATTATTCATTTTCAACAACCGAAAAGGGTAAAAAAACATTAGAAACGTCAATTGTAGGATATAAGCCATATGAGCAGGAATTGAGCATTGAATCAGCTAATATTACGCTAAATGTAACTATGAAGGAGCTCGTTACCGAATTAAAAGCAGTTGTAATATCTGCTGGTTCGTTTGTGGCAAGCGATAAAAACAAGGGAGCGGTTTTATCGGCATTGGATATTGTAACCACCCCCAGCGCCAACGGCGATGTTACCAGTGCCTTTAAAAGCCTTCCGGGCACCCAGCAGGTTGGCGAGAGTGAGGGTTTGTTTGTAAGGGGAGGGTCGGCAACGGAAAGTAAAATATATATGGACGGAAACCTGGTAAACAACTTTTTTTACAGTAGCACACCGGGCATCGCAACCCGTGGTCGTTTTAATCCTTTTCTTTTTAAAGGAACCATTTTTAGTTCAGGCGGCTATTCGGCACTGTATGGCCAGGCACTTTCATCGGCCCTTATTTTAGAAAGCAAGGATTTGCCCGAAAGAACCCAGGCCGATCTGGCAGTATCTGTAATTGGCATTGGCGGCGGCATACAGCATTTATCAAAAGATAAAAAATCATCCTGGGGTGTATCTTACAATTATACCAATCTTTTGCTTGGGTTCGCCATCAATAAACAAAAACAGGATTTTTACCAGATACCGGTTTATCACCAGGGCGATGCCAACTTCCGTATAAAAACTAAAAACGGTGGTTTTATAAAATACTATGGTTATGTAAGTGCCAACAAAACAGGTTTTAGAAGCGCCGATATAGATTCAACAGTTTTAAAAGATGCTTTTGCCATAGAAAATTTAAACACGTATCAAAATATTAACTGGCGTGAAAATTTTGGCAATGGCTGGAAAATTACAACCGCCATCAGTTACAGCACCAATAAAGATGATATTAATAATGAACTGCAGGATGCTAACAATCAAAAGCAAACAATTACCAATCCTTCGTTTTATGCTTTTAAAAATTTTAAATTAAGTAATAAAGCACAATATGCACAGGCAAGAGTTATGTTTGATAAAAAATTAAACGGCTTAAATGTAATTCGTTTTGGTGCCGATTATTTTTACAGCAAAGAAAAATCTACCTATACATTGTACGATGGATCTCAGTTTGCCGAATCTGTAACGGATAATCTTGAATCTGTTTTTGCAGAGGCAGATGTATTTATAACCAATAACCTGGCTGCAAAAATCGGTACCCGTGTTGAGCATTCGCAGGTGGTTAATAAATTTAATGTTGCCCCACGTTTATCAGTGGCCTACAAATTTCCTGATAACAGCCAGGCATCATTCGCTTATGGTTTATTTTACCAAAATCCTGAAAGAAAATATTTGCCAACTGTTGCCAATATTGATTATTCAAGAGCAGCTCATTACATTTTACAGTATCAAAAAATTGGCAACAACCGCACTTTTAGGGTAGAAGCTTTTTATAAAAAATATTCAGATCTGTATAAAACTTCCACCTCGCCAACAGGCAGGGAAGCTGCTACCAATAACAATGGTTTTGGTAATGCTAAAGGGGTGGAGTTGTTTTTACGTGATAGAAAAACATTTAAGAATGTTGATTACTGGATCTCTTACTCTTACTTAGATACAAAACGTGATTTCTTAAATTACCCGCAGGCCATTACACCATCGTTTGCAGCAAACCACACAGCAGCCTTTGTTGTAAAGAAATTTGTAGCAAAATGGAAAACCGGTTTTAACCTTAGTTATAATTTTGCAACTGGGCGCCCGTATTATTATTTTGCCTACAACAGTACACAAAATAAATACGTGATTGGCGATGCCGGTAAAACCATCAATTATAACAGCATGAGTTTTAGTGCAAACTATTTGCCGGGCATTGGTAAAAAAAATCCGAAAGCTTTTGTTGTATGGGTTTTGGGTGTTAATAATGTACTTGGGCAAAACCAAATTTTTAATTACAATTATAATAATAGTGGCAGCAGAAAAGAAGCAGTAACGCCACCATCAAAACGTTTTATATTCATCGGCTGCTTTATGAGTTTTGGAATTGACAGAACGCAGGATGCAATTAATAATAATCTTTAAAAAATAACCTTAAAATTTAACTACCATGTCATATTATCAACCAGCTCCCGAAGGAAAAGACCCGGTACTTTGGGAGATTGCACAAAAAAGGGCAGCATTTAAAAAACATACTTTAAGCTATGTTATTGTAAATATATTTTTATGGGCCATTTGGCTTTTATCTTCATCACGCCATGCGGATTTTGATATAACCAATATCAGGCATGGCCATTTTCCATGGCCTATCTGGCCAACATTGGGTTGGGGTATAGGGTTGGCGTTTCATTATTCAGATGCTTATTTATTTCCGAAAGCCAATTCTGTAGAAAGAGAATATGAAAAATTAAAAAACCAAAAAGCAAATAAATAAAATCAAAGTAAAAAATTTAAACAATGAAAAAATTACTTCTTCTTGCCGCAGTTTCTTTTTTAGTAACCGGCTTATTTGCACAAAGCGAAAAATATATGGCATCCATGAAAGCCAATATTGCAGCTATTGACAGCAGTTTTAAAAATCCGGCTAACCTGCTGGAGCTTTCAAATAAGTTTGAGCGCATTGCCACAGCCGAAAAAACGCAATGGCTGGCTTACTACTACGCTGCACTTTGCCAGGTAAATTATAGTTACATGGAGCAGGATAAAACTAAAATTGATGCTATTGCCGATAAAGCAACAGTACTGATTGATAAAGCTTATGCATTGCAACCAAACAACTCAGAAGTAAGCTGTGTAAAAAGTATGATTGCCAGTGCACACATGATGGTAAACCCGATGCAGCGTTTTATGGAGTATGGGCCCGAAGCACAAAGCTTTATTGATGCAGCCATGCAACAGGATGCAACAAACCCAAGACCCGAATTTTTAAAAGGACAGGGATTAAAATATACACCTGAACAGTTTGGTGGTGGTTGCGCAACCGCAAAGCCGGTGTTACAATCATCATTGGCTAAGTACGGTACATTTAAACCTGCCAGCGAAATTCATCCAACATGGGGAAAACAAAGGGTGGAATTGTTGATTGGCGAATGTAAATAACTTGTTTTTAGTTTTGGTTCCGATAGCTATCGGGACCAAAACAATCAACTTATAACCCAAAACCATTTATATGGAATCAGAAAATTTTTCGCCAAAAGAAAGTCTGCTTTTGATTGAAAGTATGATCAGCAAAGCAAAAAACCGGTTTACCGAAAACGGCTTTTTGTATTTATTGTGGGGCTGGGCAGTTTTTGCCTGTGCAATTTTTCATTTTGCAGCTGTTAAACTAAACTTGTTTAAACGCCCTGAGTGGATATGGACAATTACCTGGGGAGTGGTTATTTTTCAGATAATCTATCTGGTAAAAACCAAGAAAAAAGAAAATGTAAAAACCTACAGTGATGGTATTATTGATGCCATCTGGATTTGTTTTGGAATATGCATGCTGGTACTTACCATAGTTGTTGGGCGTTTTAATTTGTGGATGTATTTAAACTCGCTGGTGCTTTTATTTTATGGCATACCCACATTTTTATCGGGCTTTGTAATGCGGTTTACACCATTAAAACTTGGCGGCGTAGCCTGTTGGCTGCTGGCAATTGCATCTACATTTGTTGAGCCAGTTTATTTTTTAATACTGATTGCATTGGCCGTACTTATTGCCTGGATAATACCGGGTTATCTGCTCCGCAAAAAATTTAAAACTCAAATCTGATATGGAAAACAATCAGCAAATGTCAAATACCGAAAGTCTGCAAATAATTCAGCAGATGATAAACCAGGCAAAAACCAATATTACCGATAATGGCCTTGGATGGCTGCTTTGGGGTACATTGATTTTTCTGGCATCGCTCTCCACTTATTTTTTTATTTACACCGGTGCAGATAATATTTTTGCAGGTTGGAATATTTTTGGAGTTTTTACCATAATAATGTTGAGCTATGATATTTTTAAACCAAAGAAAAAAAAGGTAAGAACTTATGTAGATGATTTACTGCGACTGGTTGATATTGGATTTATTATCTGCATTTTTACGGTTATTTTTTCCATCAATTTTGCAGTAAGTCCCAATGCAGGGTTTGGTTTTTTTCTGATGATTTTTGCTTTTCAGATGTTGATAAAAGGCGGTGCAATAAAATCAAAATCGTTAATTACTGGTGCTGCCCTAAACTGGGCCGGTGCCATAGCTATGTTTATGAATAAAGATTTTAAGTATGATATGCTGATTATGGCCGCAGCGGTTTTAATCGGTTACATCATACCCGGATTATTATTATGGGCGAAGTATAGAAAATTGAATAATAATCCTACAAATTAATACCCGCTTTATCATGGAATTTAAAGAACTCGATCCCATATTACACTCACAACTCAGGCTTGCTGTGGTAAGCCTGCTTATAAGTGTACGTGAGGCGGAGTTTACTTTTTTAAAAGAAAAAACCAACTCCACAGCAGGTAACCTGAGTGTACAGATAAATAAATTGAAAGATGCCGGTTATATTGAAGTAACCAAACAATTCAGCAATAATTATCCGCAAACCATCTGCAAAATCACTAAAAAAGGTATCGAATCTTTTGAAGCTTATGTAAATGCATTGCAGAGTTACATGAATCCTGGTGTGGAATAGTTTACAGATTTAAGAAGTATTTTCAACGTGCACCAAATAATTTTTTACAAAAATTGAATTTAGCCACAAAGGCCCGAAGACACAAAGGAAAATGCGTAGCATTTTTCTACTTCGTGCCTTTGGCCCTTTGTGGCTAATCTCTTTTCAAAGCGAAGCTGAGAAAAAATTTCTTTTGTCATTCATAAAGAGTTTATTTTTTTTACGAGTGCCTCAATCAGGCAGCTTTATAAACTCAGCAGCTTTCAAGTATAGAATATTTTTATTTTTAAACTTTTTACACGCTTATCCGTTTTACCTTTGGCAATATATATATACATGTCATCAATAATAAAAGTTAACAACCTTTCCAAGCAATTTAAAGATATCCATGCGGTAAATGATCTTTCATTTACGGTTGAAGAGGGGGATGTTTATGGATTTCTGGGCCAGAATGGTGCCGGCAAATCAACCAGCATACGCATGTTGCTTACGCTGATAAAGCCTACTGCAGGCCATATAAGCATTTTTAATAAAGACCTTTCAACGCATCGCAAAGAAATATTACAACAGGTTGGTGCAGTTATTGAAAAGCCCGATCTGTACAAATATTTATCTGCCTACGATAACCTGGCCATCTTTGCAAAACTTAGCGGCTTTAAAGCAAACAAAACTTTACTGATGGAGCAACTGAAAATGGTGGGGCTTGATGAAAGAGCAACCAGTAAAGTAAAAACATTTAGCCAGGGAATGAAGCAAAGATTGGGTATTGCAGTTGCGCTGGTACACAATCCACGACTGATAATTTTAGATGAACCTACCAACGGATTGGATCCGCAAGGCATAGCAGATATGCGGAACCTTATTTTACATTTAAGCCGTGAGATGGGAAAAACAATTGTTGTATCATCTCACTTACTCAGCGAAATAGAATTGGTGGCAAACAGGATGATCATCATTCACAAAGGGAAAAAAATTGTTGAAGGTAAAGTGGCAGAATTGCTCGATCCATCCAAATCGCTGGTGCAGGTAAAAACAAATAATGATGTGGAGGCACGAGAAAAATTACAGCAAACCAGGTGGAGCACTTTGTTACAAAATGATAATGCTCACCTGCAACTTAAAATGAATAAAGAAGATGTGCCGCAATTAATTCAGGAATTGGTATCACAGCAAATACAGGTTCTTTCAGTAAATCCAATGCACTCGTTGGAGGATTATTTTCTTTCACTTACAACCCAGCCCGGCCATGTGGAATCTTTTGCAAATTGAACTGTTTAAAATTTTCAGAAAACCAAGAACGTATCTGGCATTTGCCATTATTGCAGCATTCATCTTTTTAATACAACTGGGTTTGCTGGTAAATGGAAAAGACTGGATGAAATTTATGTTAGGCTCTTTAGATGAGACAATGATAATTGATTACAAAGAACTCGTAAACGGATATGCAGTTTGTTTTTTTGTATTAAATCTGTTGCTGGTGCATGTACCAATTTTAGTTGCATTGGTTGCCGGCGATGTTGTTTCTGGCGAAGCAAGCATGGGCACTTTACGGTTACTGGCAGCCAAACCCGTGAGCCGCACACAAATAATATTGGCAAAATATTTTGCAACGGCGGTTTATGTTTTTGCGTTGTTATTCTGGATTGCAATTATTTCATTAGTTGTAAGTATTGGCGTTTTTGGTGAGAATGATTTGATTGTTGCAAAAACAAACGGACTGCAACAGATTGAAGCCAACGATGTACTGTGGCGGTATTTTTGCGCCTTCGGTTTTGCTTTTATTGCCATGATGGTGGTAGCAGCAATTTCTTTGTTGTTATCAGTGTTGTCAGAAAACTCAATAGGCCCAATAGTGGCTACCGTAGGCATTATTATTGTATGTACCCTGATAAGTGAAATGGAAATACCGCTGTACCAGAAATATATAAAACCATATCTTTTTACAACATACATGCTGGGCTGGAAAGGTTTTTTTTACATTGGCTCAACCGAGGATGGCGAAACCATAAAAGGATCTATACAATATTTGCCGGCCATTTTAAAAAGTATTGCAGCATTGTTGCTTTACATTGTGGGGCTTGTCTCTGCATCTATTTTTATTTTTAGAAAAAAAGATATTTTATCATAAAACCCTACTATGAAACGCATTTTAGCTTTAGTTTTATTTTTTCAGCTTTCTTTTTATGCAAAGTCGCAAGATGTAAATGTGCTGGTACAAAAAGTAAAAGATAAAATAAACCTGGTAAACGATTATGAGGCAAATGGCCGGATGAAAACCAATGTGGTATTTTTAAAAGTACCGGTAGCCAGTGTAAAAATGTATTTTAAAAAACCCAACCGGTTAAAAATAAAAAACGAAAAAGGAATTTCTTTTATACCCAAGGGAGCTATCAATATGAACCTGAGCAATGTACTCAGCAGCGGTAAATACAGTGTGCTGGATGTTGGGGAAGATAAGATTGGAAACACAACCGTGAAAGTGGTGAAACTTTTGCCCGAAGATGATAATGCAGATGTGGTACTCTCTACCCTTTACATAGATCCCGTTAACCTGGTGATACTTAAAACCAAAACCACCACCAGGGATAATGGTACTTACGAACTGCAAATGAGTTATGGAAAATATATAGCTTACAGTCTGCCCGATAAAATCATCTTCACCTTTAACACCAAAGATTATAAAATGCCCAAGGGCGTAACTTTTGATTTTGATGATGGCACCAAAAAGAAAACTGGCGAGGACAAACTGAAAAATCAAAAAGGCAAAATGGAAATTACAATTAATGGTTACATCATTAATAAAGGAATAGCTGAGAGTGTTTTTAATTAGAAAAGGAAATGTATATCTAAAAAATGAGCCGGATAATCAAATTATTCGGCTCATTTTTTAAGTAAATTTGAGCCGAATAAGTATTGTAATCGGCTCATTGTAAGGTACAAATTACACAGTCGTCATTTTTTATAGCTCAATCATCGAATTATTAAATTACCCCTCATGAATAAAACAACCCTGTGCTTTTGCTTCAGCCTGCTGCTGCAACAGTTTGCAGCTGCACAGGAGGTTGCAATTGCAGATTCATCTAAAATATTGAATGAAGTTACTGTTACAGCTTTTGAGCAAAACAGGGCAGTTAATTGCGGCACAATTGTAAAAGTATTAACCACAAATAATGCCGATAGAAACAATAAAACATCGCTGGTAAATGCATTCAATTCCATAGCCGGAGTAAGAATGGAAGAACGTTCGCCCGGCAGTTACCGCATCAACATACGTGGCAGCTCGTTACGTTCGCCTTTTGGTGTACGCAATGTAAAAATTTATTGGAACGATATACCGGTAACAGATGCTGGCGGCAACAGTTATTTTAACCAGTTTGCTTTTAATAATTTTTCAGCAATAGAAATAATTAAAGGCCCTGCAGGTAGTTTATACGGTGCAGGCACCGGCGGCGTGTTGTTGATACATAGTTTGCAAAATTCATTTAAGCCCACAGTAAAACTTGAATATATTACTGGTAGTTACGGCTTGCAAAATATTTTATCATCTGTAAATTTTGGTAATAAAAACAATCAGACTCTTATCACTTACGCTCACACACAAAGCGATGGTTATCGCAATCATACCCAAAGCAAAAGAGATAATGTAAGTTTTGTTACAAAATTTAATGTATCGGATAAACACCAGATTACCGGCAGCGTTTTGTACAATAATTTATTTTATCAAACTCCTGGCGGTTTAAACCTTGCAGAGTTTAATGCAAACCCAAAACAAGCAAGGCCTACAGCTGGTAATCAACCATCTGCTGATGTTGCAAAAGCAGCTATATACCAGCAAAATTTTACAATTGGTATTAATCACCGCTACAACTTTACCACAGCCTTCAAAAATTCAACCACATTGTACGGTGCATTTGCTCAAATAAAAAACCCCACGTTCCGCAATTACGAACGCCGCAACGAGCCCGGTTTTGGCGGCAGAACTTCTTTTATTTATGAGAAGAAGATAAATAACATCAGCTTACAAATAGTTACCGGTGCCGAGTTGCAATATGGTTTTTTTAATACGCAGGTTTCAAAAAACAAAAATGGAAATGCAGATACGCTGCAAACCAATGATGATGTACAATACAGCAACCGCAGTTTTTTTGCACAGGGCGATGTAAGCCTGAACGATAGCTGGATAATTACAGCCGGCATCAGCATTAATAAATTAAAAGTTGATTTTACAAGGCTGAATAATTATCCCGTATTACAACAGGGCCGCACTTATAAAAATGAATTATCGCCAAGGCTTGCTTTGCTAAAGAAATTTAATAATAACCACGCTGTTTTTGCAAGTGTATCAAAAGGATTTTCGCCGCCAACCATTGCAGAGTTACTGCCATCTACCGGTGTTATCAGTACTTTTCTGGAAGCAGAATCGGGCATAAATTATGAATTGGGAACAAAGCTGGCTTTGCTAAAAGGCAGGCTGCGGCTGGAAGCTACAGGTTTTTATTTTAAATTGAATAATGCCCTGGTTACCAGAAAAGACAGTTCGAATGCTGATTATTTTGTAAACGCAGGTAACACAAAACAACAAGGTTTTGAAATAAGTGCAGACTACACTACATCTTTTAAAAGCAATTTTTTTGATTACCTGATAGTAAAATCAGCTTATACTTTTAATGATTTTAAATACGGAGATTTTAAAAAAGGGAACAGTAATTTTTCAGGCAAAAAATTGCCAGGCGTACCTGTTAATACCATTGCTGTTTTAGCTGATTTGTTTTTTAGAAAAAATATTTACTTTAACAGCACTTACTATTATGCAACAAAAATATATTTGGATGATGCAAATACGGTTACGGCAGATAAATACCATTTGGTGGGTTGCCGGGCAGGGTATAAGCCTGCTTTAAAAAACAGGATGGCTTTTAATTTTTATGCAGGCATTGATAACCTCTTTGATGAAACCTACAGTTTGGGTAATGATGTGAATGCCGCTGCAGGCCGGTATTATAATGGTGCCCCAAAAAGAAATTATTATGCCGGTGTTTCGTTTCAATGGGATGCACCTGAAAAGAAAAAGCAGAAAAATGCCCGATGAATTAATGAATATTTTATTGCCAGATAAATAAACAAAAACATCCGCCAACCTTATTCCGGAATATCAGTAATTTTTTGGTCAACTGCATTGGCAACCATCCTGGTACTCATCTTTTTTAATGGATTGTTGTACTGCTCATCATACTCACTGCGGCCATTAATAATATCTACACATTTATAAATAGCTGCTCTTAAAGATGATTCATCCGCTTTGCCTTGCCCTGCAATATCAAATGCCACACCATGATCGGGTGAAGTACGTATGCCCTGCAAACCGGCAGTATAATTTACACCTTCGCCAATAGCTAAAGATTTAAAAGGAATCAATCCCTGATCGTGATACATAGCCAATACTGCATCAAATTTTTCGTGCTGGCCACGGGCAAAAAATGCATCGGCCGGATACGGGCCAAAACAAAAAATATCTTTTTGTTTGGCATCTTTAATGGCCGGTTTAATAATTTCTTCTTCTTCTTTACCAATCAATCCTTCATCGCCTGCATGTGGGTTTAGCCCCAGCACAGCAATGCGTGGTTTATTAATATTAAAATCTCTTTTTAATGAGTTGTTGATGAGTTGCAGCTTACTGATGATGGCTTCTTTTGTAATAAATTTTGCCACTTCTTTTACCGGCACATGTTCGGTAACCAAACCCACACGCATGTTTTCGGCAATCATAAACATAACAACATCCTTAGCTGCATATAAATCTTTAAAATAAGGTGTGTGGCCTGTAAAATTAAACTGATCGCTCTGCGTATTGTTTTTATGGATGGGGGCTGTAACCAGGCCATCAATAAAATTATCTTTTAAAGCTTTGCCGGCAGTTGTTAAACTTTTAATGGCATATTTGCCGCCAATATCATTTAGTATGCCGGGTGTTATATTCACTTCTTCTTCCCAGCAGTTAAACAGGTTTATCTGTTTATGGTTTATGCGGTTTATTTCTTTGGTGCTGGTAAAATTTATGTTGATATCGGCCATGCTTTTTCTGTAAAAATTAAGCACTTTATTGTTTGCAAAAACAACGGGTGTACAAATATCCAGTATCCGGTTATCAGCTAAAATTTTAATAATAATTTCTAATCCTATCCCGTTAACATCGCCACAGGTTAAACCAATTATTGGTTTGTTATCACTTGATAATCTCATATTGTTCAATTAAGGCATAAAAATACAATTCTTATGGGTAAATGATGTACGTTTATTACAACAGCAAGAGATACTGTGCTATATAAAAACTTTCATTCGGTTTTTCTATGGTAAGATTTTGAGTAGTGTGATACATCATTTGTAGATCAATAAATCAGCAAAGCCTGTTTGCTAGGCTGCTATCCTGTAATTTGTGTTTTCAATTCCGGAGGATGTTGTAGTATTTTTTTTGCGGAAGCATTTTTTAAAAATATCAGGTTGATAAAAAAAGAAGCTGCCTTTTGGGACAGCCTCTTTGATGATATTTTTAATTAATGATACTAAACTTAGTTGCCTAAGAATTAAAAATCATCATTGCCGGTTTATAATGTTTTCTTTTATTAAGCATTCCCGGGCTTTACCAGTATCAATTCTTAATTATTTGTTTGGTTGTTTTAAATCCATTGTCACTGTTCAGTTGCAATTGGTACAATCCACTTGACAAATCTGTTTTCAGGTCGATGATTCTGGTTGTTTGGCTACTATCATGCAGCCATTGTTCTGTGTACAAAAGCTGTCCCATGTTATTGTAGAGGTTCAGCACGTAGCTGCCTTTTGCCAAATTGTTCAAATCTATAGCAAATGTTGTACCTGTTAATGGGCTTGGATAAACCACAATACCTGGTTCGCCCTTGCCAAATCTTACATTTACAATATCACTGTACTTTATATTGCCTGCCTTATCAATTGCTTTTATGCGATAAAAATTGGTACCCATTGATGGGTTGGCATCAAACCAATTATAGTTAACTGCTGTTGTGCTGTTACCCACGGCCGTGGTGGTATTTACTTTTGCAAAAGTAGTTCCATAAGTAGATCTCTCTACTTCATAAGCTGCCATACCTGTCTCGCTTTTCGATGTCCAATCTACCTGCACACCTCCATTTGTTTGCTTAGCGCTGATGGTAATTACATCAATGGCAAGCGGGCCGTTAAACGAACCAAATAATACCTGAAATCGGTCTGTGGCAGATGTAGCAGGATCAGCAGTAATATTAAACGATACCACAGTTGGAGCTATCACACTTAACAGTGTTCTTGTGTTTAAAAATTTATCAACCAGTTCGGCCTTCAGATTTGTATTGGTAAAAACTGTTGGTGTAAATTCAAATTCATAAGTTTTTTGTTTCATGTTGTTCATAAACAATGGAATGGTATCCTTGGTGATGATAACAGGCCTGCTTTCAATAGCCAGATGATTGTTGTCGCGGTTTACTGCAATATTCTCATCCCAGTTATTTATCTCTTTGGCATCATCTGCATCAACAGCCGTACTGTATGCACTGTTATATACCATCCTGATACCGTCGGCCTGGCGGCGGTAACCACTGTCTTCGGTAAAATATAAGCCAACCAAAAAAGATTCTTCTGGTGGTGGAGGTGTTAGAAAAACTGTATTGTTGTTACCGGCAGCCTTATGACTTTCCTGAATACTCACCGCAGGTAACGCTCCGTTTGATTGTACAAAAAATGCCTGGCCCGATTGTATAAATTGGTTGGCTAAACCTGCGCTGGGTGTACCGCTTGTATTAACGGTCACAAATCCGCCACGGGTTCCGATATTAGGATCCCAAAGGGTATAAAAATTAGTGATATTGCTGCTGGCTGCCTTTACCAGGCTCCAGTCAATAGGAGATGGATAAGGATTGGTTACCAGGTTTAGCGCTCCACCACCTACAAAGGCATTGCTGAACAAATTTTGTGTGCCAGTAACCAGTGCGCCTGTTGTACGCAGCGTGGTATGGCTGGTAGGCATATTGGTGCTAAAGGGTACCTGCAGGCTCATGCTGCGGTCTCCTCGTACGTATAAAAAATATCCCTTAAGAGCGTTTAATGTTCCGCTTGTACTGGTAATTGGGGTATATGTTGGTGTTACGTCATTAGTTATATTGTATAAAGAAGCCGAATTGGATGCTGTTACATCAAAACCGTTGGTATTACCTCCCAATCCGGTTATGTGTGTACCATAACCTGGCACCGGATTTAAATTGGTGCCAATTGCAGTATTCATGCCGCCTTCCATCCAGTTTGTTTTTATAGATGCGGCAGTGTTTACACCGGGTGTAAGCAAGCGGTAAGCCCGGCCATTGTTGCCGGCTCCGTCACCGGTTCCGGGCGAACGTAATTTGATATAACGCTCCATGGTTACATTGGTGGCGCCTGTAAGGGTACAATTCGTAAGGTCAGCTAAGCGTGCTGTACCGGCCGAATTGGATTTTAAAGTAAGGTTTACCGCATTCAGGTTAAGAGATGCACTGTTTAAAGTAATCGTTCCATAAACATCCATAGCATTACCCAGTTTGGCGCTTGCGCCCAGGTTAAGTGTAAGGCTGTTGAGCGATCTGGTTGCTGCAGATGTTTGATCCATATTAATGGTACCCACTGCATTAACAATTGTAATGTTTGAGCTGGATGAACCCACGATGGTACCTGAGCCTGATATGGCATCATTTATAGTTAATGTGTTTGCACCAATGCTTAATTTGGTTCCTGCATTTAAAAATAGTTTGCCCACCGTTGTATTACCTGGCAAAACAGGGTTAGTACCTGTGGTAGCAATGGTAACCTGTGCACCTGCAGGTGGTACAACACCGGCCATCCAGTTTGATGCAGTACTCCATGCAGAACTGGTTGCACCTTGCCAGATATATCCCTTAAATGCCGTAACGTTTCGTGTGCCTCCGGTACTTAAGGTTCTGGCACTATCATCATATATTAATGCAGTAGGTGTAAACGACAGTTCGTAATTAAGGGCATTTCCCGAAAAAGGAACGCTTAAACCGTTGCCGGCATAAGAGAGGTTTCCACCCCCCCAGTCATAAAATATAATGGTGGTATCTTTTCCAACAGCAGTGGCACGCACTACAACCGGACCCTGAAAATAATTTGTATTGCCAGCATTGGTTTTGGTTTGTACACCAACCTGCAGTACCAGTTTATTGGGTACCGGTGTGTTCCAGTAAATGGTATCTACATTGTTTCCCAGGCCACCACCGCCCGGAGCAGGTGTTGGGCCAGAGCCGCCAACATAAGAATTGAAGAACCCGGATATATCTGTTTTCAACACTGCATTGAAATGGTTTTTAAGCGAATCGGTTGTTGCCGATTTTCCTGCCAATGTGGTCTGGAAACTGGTCATTGCCTCGTTAAATTTATCATCGCCACACAAGGTTCTCAACATGGTTATAACCATGCCGCCTCTTTCATAAACAGTGCTGCCGTAATTAGAACTCCATATCAGTGCAGATGTACCCATACTTGAATTAGGTATCCAGGCGCTTTGTAAATTTAAACCCAATGCATTTGTTTTTAGCGTATTTTTCATTGTTTGTACCGATGCGGCAGTGAATCCCAATCCGGGCACTTTTTCTGCAGCATATGCCTCCGAAAACCGGGCAGGCCCTTCGGCCAGCCACAAATCGTTCCAGGTTGCAAAAGACACATTATCACCAAACCATTGGTGAGCAAGTTCATGAGTAAGTGTGGTTAAACTGGCCATTGAGCCGCTGGCCATAGCCGAAAAGGTCTGGTGTTCCATACCTCCGGCACCAACCAGGCCATCGTAAAATCCATGCTTCTCCAGTTTAAAAGGATAATCGCCCCATCGCCTGCTTAAGCTATCAACAACAGGGTTTATTTTATCCATGGCTGTTACTTTTGCAGCATGGGTGGCAGTATTTCTTAAAATATAGTATGCTACTGGTACATCTGTTCCGCTAATATTTACACTTCGGTAATAGCGGGTAAATTTACCTACTGATAAAGTTACCAGGTAAGATGCTATTGGGTAACGCGTTTTAAATTTAAATGTACGTGAAAGACCAGGTACGTTAATTGTAGAATCGTACAACCGGCCGTTGGTAGCCACCCAAAAAGTATCTCCATTTGCATTGTTGTTCCAGGGTACGGTTACATTAATGTCCATAGAGTCTACCTTATCCTGCATATCAGCTTTGCATGGCCACCAATCCCGGTCTTCATATGATTCTGATAGCGAGCCGGTATATTGATTGGGTGCAGTGCCGGATCTCTGATAACCCTGTGCTGCACCTGCAGCAACCGGAGGTACACCAGAATAGTTAATAACCATCGAATCTAATGTATTGATGGTTGCTATGGTAGCCGGCAATGTAATTGTTACAATATTACCGGTAAATGATTTGGCGCAGGTGGTACCGTGGTAAGTAATCAGCAGTGAACCGTTGTTAAAACTGGTATTATTAAGATCCATGCTGATAGTAGCAACATTGGCTGCAATGGTTTTAAAATAGGTAACCACTGTACCAGTAATGAGATTTGTTGCTGCTCTGGGGTCAACAGTCCAGTTTATGCGGTGATACACTACATTAATGTTAGCGCCGGTGCCGCTTTGCCCCGAAAATTCGGTTTCGATTGGGTTAAAGGTTGTTGCGCTGCCGCCATTGGCTTTAATAAAGCTGCCACGTGGTTGAGATAAAAGGCCATGTTTGTAGGGTTGATCTTGTGCATTTAAACCGCACACTAAAAAAATTGCAAAAACTGCAGTAATAAATAGATTTCTCTTCATCAGGATTGGGGTTTTTCTTAGAATAATTGCAATTCTACTACAAACGTAGAAATTCATTTACTATTACGTTGAAACTGTGATTTTATTATGTAATTATCTGCAAATTTGAAGTGATTTAATAAAAAAACTGCATTTAAGTAATTTAAGATGGCAAAAATCGTGATTTTACGTTTTCTGAAATGTGTATTTACCTCCAATCTGAAAAAAAAAGGCTGCCTCGTGGTAATGAGACAGCCTGCTTTGGGAGTTAAATATCTTATTATTGTTTTATCAATTTAAGACTTACCGGCTTATTATTATTTGAATAGATGGTTACGTGGTATATGCCCGCCGGTAAACCGATAGCCTGTATTGGAATCTGGTTTAAACCGGTTTGTAATGCTACAGGCTGGTTTTGAATAAACCTGCCTGAAAAATCACTTAACACCACAGTTACCATTTCTCTTACAACAGCATTTATTTTTAAAATGGCCGTTTGGCTATTTACAATATTCGGATAAAGAGAAACCAGATCAAAATGCGACGATTTTTTAGTTAGCACCACAATGTTGCTGTAATCTACTTTGCCATCAATATCAATAATTTTCAGTCTGTAATAATTTTTTCCGGCAACCGGATTCTCATCTGTAAAATCAAAAGCGCTTTCGCATCTTAATTTGCTGGCAGTAAAACTGTTTATCGCAAAATAGTTTGTGCCATCACTACTCCGTTCTAATTCAAATTCTGCTTGTGCAGATGTGCAGTTAACCTTCCAGCTTAACTGGTGTTTATTATTTATCTGAACTCCTTTAAAATAATTAAGTTTTATGGCTAACACGGCTGTCTTTTGGGTGCTTAAATAAAAACCCGAAAAACCATCAACCGGCACTATTATTTCCCACCAGTTTTGTGTTGCATTCCAGTTTACAGTAAAGCCTGGCACTGTTGCGGTTGTAAAGTCAACATAAAATCCGGTATAGTTTGTAGGGTTGGTGCCTGTGCCATGAAATTGCCTCAATAAAATATTGCTGATGCCTGTTGCATCTGCAGGCCCGGTTGGTAAAGCTTTATGCCCGCTATCAGTAGCTCTGGTATTAAAGTTATTAAATTCGCTTTGTAAAAAATAGAGTTTGATATTTGCTGTAGCTGTAGCTGGGTTTATGAGAGGTTCTATATCATATTTTCTGGATGCGTATAAATCTGATGTTCCTCTTTTTGTGGCGTTTAAATCAACCTTAGTGCAGGTGTTAATTGAGTTTGTAACAGGGCTTGCACCTGCCGGGGTAACATTAGCTATCAAATTGCAGTTTCCATCTCTGTAGTTTGAACCTCCGGCATTTACACTCACGTTTTGACAAACAGTAGCGCCACCCGGCGTACCGGCCAATGTAAAAGATGCAGGGTCAACTGTTACGGTAACAGTGGTACTGCCTGTTGCACCGTTTGTAGCATTTACTGCGTTGATGGTGTAAATAGTTGTAATGGTTGGTGTTGCGGTTACCGAAGATCCGGTACTGCTGCTTAAAGTAGCAGAGGGCGACCAAGTGTAATTAATAACATCTGGCGTAAAACGGTAGCTGTTTGTATAACCGGTAGCGGTCCAGTTTGTTGTATTGTTTCTACCTGCAGGCGTTGTTGCCACAGTACCTGCTGCATTTTCAACACCCTGTGCTTTTGCCAATGTTGTATTGGTACAGGATTCTGTATGAATTTCGATGATGTTACTGGTTTCTAGTAAATGAATTTCAAAAGTTGCTGTACCGCCCCCGCTGGCAAAAGGAACATTGTCATATCTTATCACAAACCTCCTGTTAGGGGCCGATCCGTATTCATAATATTCCAATACACCTGATGCATCCAGGGTCAAGTTGGCTGTAATACCATGTATGGCATTGTTAGGCTGCCCGGCAGCGGGTAAGGCAAATCCAAAACCTGTGGTAGCACTGGTAGCGCTGAAATTTATCCATCCATTTGAACTTATGTTTACCGTACTAACAGGGCTTCCGTAATAGGTAAAGCCAAAAGGAATGCTAATAGCATCCCACCTGCAATCATTATAATTAATTCCTGCACTTCTTGGAGTAAAATTGCTGTTAATAGCATCTGCAAGTACGTTGGTATAAGAGATGCCCAGTAATGATGTAGGAATTGTGGATATAGAATACCCAACCGGAGAGGCTGTTGCTGTAATAAGTGTTGAATTACCCGAACAAACTGTTGGGTTATTTGCAAAGCCATTTACAGTAAGCTGTGCAGAGCAAATACTAAATAAACATAGTGATACTAAAAGAAAGTACAGTTTTTTCATGTTATTGGATTTTAACTATTGATAGTTATAGATATTGTTAAACGGAAAAAAACAATGAATATTGTTTAAGTTTAGCTGAGACGGGCATTACATAATAAATTATTGCTGCTCAACCCAACAGATGTTAGGATTATCTGCGATTTTATGTTAACTATATAGCAAATCAATACAGCCGTCGTTTTTTTTCTACATATTGCAAACGATATTCTACAATAAAATTACTGTTAAAGCGTTATTAACTATTGGTAGAACCTGTAGTTCTGCCTTTAGTGCAATTCAATATCATACAAATATTATCTTTTTAATGTGTATTTATATTATTAAGATGGTAAACAAATATCTAGTACTATGAAAAAACATTTACTGTTTATTTCATTATTATTCTGTTTAAGTACAGAAGTAATGGCGCAGCCCGCCACTTATGCAATGCCTGTTAGTATTGGTAGAAATAACTGTGGCAGTTCATCAGGGGCTATCACACTTTATAGTTTTCCGGGCGTTACAGCACGCAGCTATGATTCTACTTATTTTTTCAATTATGTTTCACCAAACTTAACCAGAAATACTTTACGGAGTGCATACTATCCCAGGCTAAGGATTGGTAATGGCACTTATGCCAGTAGTAGTCCCAGTATGACCGCCAGAGACAGGTTTACTATAAATGCTGCCAGTGTATCTTTTAATCCCAGGGATGGCAAATTATATTATTTATGGACAGATTACAGTGCTGCCATATCTCCTACATTAAAAACCTATGTTTGGCGATGGAATCCGGATACTACTTTTTCAACAGCTTCCTTTAACAATCCCGTTGCAGGCATTTTGATAGATACATTAGCCAGTTTCGCTTTTGATATTGGGGGTATTACTTTTGATAATACTGGAAATGCCTGGCAGTTGGAATTCAGTAGCGCACCTGCACCTTATAAGTCGCGGATGCGGAAAATTGATTTTGTTACAAGAGTAATTGACCCGGTACCCGATACACTCGATTTGATACCTACTGTAGGCATTGGGAGTAAAATATACAATGTAGCAAGTGGAGATATAACATTGATGCCAAACGGGCAAATGTATTATGTGTTTGATAATAAATTATATACACCTGATTATGGTAGTTACGGTGCCCCGGGCCGCCACATTACATCTACCTATATTGATACCATCCGTAGGCCTACCGGTGCAACAAACCTGGTTGGCCTGGCTTATGGAAACGGAGATTTAATTTCTTCATTTTCGCCAGGTTGTTTATATCGAAGAATTGACCCGATAACGGGAGATACCAATTTTGTTAACTATACCTATTTAGCTGCTAAGGGAGTGCAATCTTCCGATATGTCTCAAATCTCAGCCGGTTTGGGTGTGGCAAAAAAATTAGTATCGGTAACAACCACTGGTACAGCCGGACAGTATAATGTTGTTTATGATGTGCTGATAAAAAATTATGGCACAACCCCACTAACTAATTTACAGGTATATGATAGTTTGAGTTTTATTAATGGTGCTGCTAATTTATCCAATGTAAGTACAACCATGCTTACGATACCGCCGCCGCCGGGTATTGCATTAAACCCTGCTTTTAACGGGGTAACCGATGCCAGGTTATTGCAGACGACAGGCCAGAATTTACCCAATTACCCGGTTGACAGCAGCAGTTTTACTGTTCGTATCAATTGCCGAATTTCAAATGTGCTGGATGGAGTTGTATATAATAACAGTGCGGTTGGTTATGCCAACGGTTATAAGGGAGTTGCATTAAGAGATTCATCAACCAATGGTAATGCGCCCGATTTGAATCAAAACGATAAACCAGATGATTTGGGAGAAGGACAACCCACACCCTTTGTAATCATCATTACTCCCACAACTCCACCCTGTGCTACGCTTAGCCAGGTTCTATATACCAATACTTTTGGTACCGGCACAGGATTATCTGCTTCTTTGCCTGCCTCACCTTCTATTAGTACCCAATATACCGGAACTGCAACAGCTCCTGTAGGCACTAATAGATTCAGCACAACAAATAATGCTTCGCTTGGGGATCCCACAAACTGGATAAGCTTAGCAGATCATACCGGAGATGTAAATGGAAGAATGCTGGTGGTAAATGCTGATGCGCCAGCGTTTGTTTTTTACAGGGATACTTTGCCTGTTGCATGCCCGGGACAACAATATTCAATGTCTTTCTGGACAGCATTTATCGGAAATTCAACCTATCAAGCTCAATGTAATGCATTAGGAGGTTTTAAGTATCCCAAATTTTTAATCAGGATGAGAGACCTTGCAACTGGTCTTACTATAACTCAGTTTACAACAGCAAATATTACTTCAACTTCGTGGCAGCAACTGGGAATGAAATGGGTTATGCCGGCAGGATATACAAATATTATCATGGAATTATTGAATGCCGGGCCGGGTGGATGTGGAAACGATTTTGCATTGGATGATGTGCAGTATGGTATATGTGATCCGCTGCCTATGGTTAGTGCCTCCTCTTCTTGTTTTGGGGGTATTGCAACTTTTACCGCTGCTTTAAGTGACTCTACGGTTATTCCGGGTTCAAAGGCTTACCAATGGCAGGTGGCACCAGCACTTGCCGGCCCATATGCAAATATAATTGGTGCCAATGCTTCAACTTATACTATTAACCCAATCCTGGCATCAGATACCGGAAAATTCTATCGTGTAATTATTGCTGCGGCGGGTAATATAGCTATAGCTGCATGCCAGTATATTTCACCTGGTGTTAAACTAACCAGCGCCATCTCTTCTGTTGCACCATCCAGTATTTCTGCACCCTCAACAACTTATTGTAACCCAGGTTCTGTTACTTTAACAGCTGTGGGCGGTACGTTAGGTACCAGTGCCAACTACCAATGGGGTACAGGAGCTGTTGTAGGTACCAGCCCTATTGCTGGTGCAACCAACTCAACATTTACTGCATCACCAACGGTTACAACAACTTATTGGGTTCGTATTGAAAATACTGCAGGACCATGTACATCTGCAACAGGTGGTACCACAGTTACTATTACCGTAATACAACCATCAGCTGCACCAGCTAGTATAACAGGTGCAGATATTTGTAACCCAGGCTCTACAACTTTAACCGCCGTTGGCGGCACCTTGGGTACAAGTGCCAATTACCAATGGGGTACTGGCAATGTAGTAGGCACCAGCCCAATTGGCGGTGCAACAGGTTCAACCTTATCCGTATCACCAACCAGTACAACCACTTATTGGGTACGTATAGAAAATACGGCTGGCCCCTGTGCAGCTACAACCAGCGGCCTTACAAGAACGGTAACAGTATCTCAACCATCAGCAGCACCTACCAGTGTAACAGGTGCAGATTTTTGTAATCCAGGTTCGGTTACCTTAACAGCTTTTGGTGGTACACTTGGCAGCAGTGCCAATTATCAATGGGGTACGGGAAATGTTGTAGGTACAAGTCCAATTGGCGGCGCAAATGCATCAACACTCACAGTATCACCAACCAGTACAACCACTTATTGGGTTCGTATTGAAAATACTACCGGCCCTTGTGCTGCAACAACCAGCGGGTTAACCAGGGTTATAACTGTAAATCAACCTTCGGCAGCAGCAACATCAGCAAACAGAAATAAAAACAATATTTGCCCGGGCATATCTGCAAAAATATATAGAACGGGAGGCACGTTAGGAACATCAGCCACCTGGAGATGGTACACCGGCAGCCCGGGTGGTACTTTAATCGGATCAGGAGATACCTTAACAGTTACACCTTTGGTAACTACAACTTATTATGTAAGGGCAGAAGGCTTCTGTAATACAACTGCTCCACAATCGGTTACCATATTTATCAGTTGCGATATTGATAAAGACGATGATGGCATACCCGATTTTATTGAAAGCAATATTGCTGCGGCAACTGCAAATGGATACAACACAGGCTACCCGGGTTATGTAGATTATAACAATGACTTTATTAATGATAATTTTCAGGCAGATGGAGATTCGGATAATGATGGTAACCCCAACTATTTGGATACAGATTATGCCGGAAGGGTAGATACCAATTCTGATGGTATTGACGACAGGTTTGATATCGACCTGGATGGTAATATAAATATGCTTGATCTGGATAGTGATAATGATGGAATACCGGATGTGGTAGAAGCAAACGGTGCAGATACGAATGGTGATGGAAGGATTGATAACTATACCGATACAGATGGCGACGGCTTATCGCAAAATGTAGATGCAAATAACACGGGTGCCAACAATTCAAGCGTAGGATTGGGAGTGATAAATTTTGATAATGATGCGGTTCCTAATTTTCTGGATATAGACAGTGATAATGATGGAATACCAGATGTTGTTGAAGTAGGTGGCCCCGATACAAATAATGATGGTAAAATTGATGCTTATGTTGATGCAAATAATGATGGCCTGCATGATAGTTACATTAACGCAACAGCATTATTACAAACCGGTGCAGATGTAACAGCCGACGGACGTGCAGACAGTTATCCCAATAAAAATATGGACAGGGATTTTCGTCCGAATGTTTATGATATGGACAGTGATGGCGATGGAATAGTTGATGTAATTGAAGCCGGTTTGCCCGATGTAGATCTGAATGGAATTGTTGATGGCGTGATAGGTGCCAATGGATGGTCAACATCTGTTTCGTCACTGGGTGCTTTAGGTTTACGAACAACCGATGCAGATGGTAAACCTGATTATCTGGATATAGATGCCGATGATGATGGTATTCCCGATAATATAGAAGGCCAGACAACATCGAGCTATAAACTACCTACATTAACAGATGCCGATGGTGATGGATTAATGCTGCCTTATGATAATACGCCTGCGGCTTTTGGCGGAGCCGGTATATTGGTTTACGATCACGATGTTGATAATACACCCGATTACAGAGATCTGGATACCGATGCAGATGGCCTTATTGACAGGGTAGAAGGCAATGATTTTAACCTGAATGGTTCACCAGATGATAATGTTACGCTAACCGGGCTTGATACCGATGGGGATGGACTTGATAACCGCTTTGATTCTTTAAACCTGGTAACCAATATTAAGGGTACATCATACCGCATGGGTACCAACGGATCTTTTACCGGCGATGCTGCACCAGGCTCCAGAACAACCGTGCAACGTACATTTCCAGCCCAGCCCGACAGGGATTGGCGCTATGCAGGATATGTACTGCCTGTAAGGTTCCTCAATTTATCGGGGTTATTGCAAGCTGATAAAGTTTTGCTTAAATGGGCTGTAATTGCCGATAAAGCAGTTGATCATTTTGAAGTGGAACGAAGTGTTGACAACAATAACTTTATTAAAACAGGTATTGTTTTAGACCCCGTAACGCTTAATATACAACAGAATTTTGCCTTTACAGATGATATAGCTGCTGTAAATAAAGAAGTGATTTATTACCGCATTAAAGTAATTGGTAAGGCCGGCGAAATACAATACAGCAATATTTTAGTAATACGCAAACAGCTTACTAAAACAACTTTAACTATTGTACCTAACCCGGCAAAAGATAAAGTATCAATTGCATTCTTTGCCGAAAAAGAATCAGTAGTAACCATTCGCCTTATAGATGATAACGGCAAACTGGTATTGCTGCAAAATCAAAAAGTATTTAAAGGAAGTAACAACATTCAATTAACCGGCCTGGAGAGATACAGCAACGGTATTTACATGATACAGGTTTTTGTAAACAACGAAGTGGTTACTCAAAAACTGGTATTGATAAAATAATGTAATAACAGAATTATTAAAAAGCAGTTGAGCTCTTAATAAAAAGCCCCTTCATAACGGAGGGGGTTTTTTTATGCTACTTTTGCAACCATGTACACACATAAAAAATCCCTGGGGCAACATTTTTTAAAAGATGAACTGGTCATTCAAAAAATCATCAATGTTTTAAAAGAAGAGCCTTTTACCAATTTACTGGAAGTTGGCCCAGGTGCAGGCGCTTTAACCAAATACCTGATGGGCTTTGCCAATATAAATTTTAAGGCGGTGGAGCTTGATGAAGAAAAAGTTATTTATCTCTCAAAAAAATATCCGGCCCTGGCCGATAAAATAATTCACCAGAGCTTTCTGGATATGGATAAACCTTTTGATGAACCCTTTACGGTGATTGGTAATTTTCCCTACAATATCTCAACTCAAATTTTATTTAAAGTGCTTGAGTGGAAAGATGATGTACCCTGCATTATCGGTATGTTTCAAAAAGAAGTGGCGCAAAGGGCAGCATCAAAAGAGGGCAGTAAAGTGTATGGCGTGCTGAGCGTGCTGATGCAGGCTTATTACGAGATAGAATATTTATTTGATGTAAGTAACGAATGTTTTGACCCGCCGCCAAAAGTGCAAAGCGGCGTTATACGCATGAAAAGAAAAACTGAAGCAATTGATTATAAAAGCGAACGGGCCTTTTGGGTGCTGGTAAAAACCGCTTTTAACCAACGCCGCAAAACAATGCGTAATGCGGTTAAAAGTTTATTTACTGCCGAAGTTTTACAGGATGAAATATTTTTAAAACGTGCCGAAGCATTAAGTGTGGAAGACTTTGCAGCATTAACTTTCAGGATGCAATAAACCCGATTGTAAAAAGCATAATTAATTTTTAAAAATGGATGATAGCTTTTTTATTTATATCGAGCGGCTTGAACTCCTGTTGTTTTTCTCAGGTTATCCGTCAATCTATTTACTCATCTTTGTAATTGCAGAAAACAATCTTGCAAAAAAAATATTCAAAAAAAATATTGTAATGTGGCTCCCATATGCATATGCACTCGTTGGTATTTTGTATATGGGCTTTCTGTTAAATAGTTTTTATCCCGATTACAGTTTTAGTCATATTTCAACAGCTACAAAAATTCCGGCTTTAAAAATATGGGGCCTGCTTTCTATCTTATTTTTTATACCCTGGTTTGCTAAAAAACGGGTTTGCAGTTTATTGCACAGTTTCGGTTTTATCTTTTTTATTTTAGGTGATTTATACTTTTATGTATTTGGATCCTTGGATAAATCGGTACTTAAAAACGATATGAATCTTTATACGTATAGCCTTCTCATAAACATAACCGCGTTTTTATTTGTATTAGCCATCGCATCAATATACAGCAAATTGCAGCGCAAAAAATATGCTGTAAAATAATTTTATTTTCTTCTTCAATATAAAGAGCAGTCTTTTAATCAGGTGTAACCATCTGCTAATCCTGCATTATCCAATCTGTTTTACAAAACCATGACATATCTCATACATTCTTTTGATTACAGTCAGTGTTAAAATAGCCGATCAAAAATACTTTTACATCTCGATTTTAATTATTTACTAAACAACTTTTTTTATGAAACACTTAAATAATAAATTACAATTACTACTTGTAATTCTCATCAGCGGCTTTGGATACATTGTGAGTTGTACACACGATAATTCCTTTCCACCACCTCCTGCTACTACAGCAGTTGTAATAACCCATGGTACCAACGTACATGTGCCCGGCAATATGACAGCAGGAAATACCAACGAGTGGAAAATGGATAAATCTCACTCAAGCGCATTATGGTCAACCAGCTATGTTGCAGCAGCAGGCTTGCTTACAGGCCGCTTTAACCAGTTTGGAATGCACGATGTTACTGATGCAAAAATGATTAATTATGTTACAACCGGCCAGCCTTTAAAAGATTCTTCCTGGGCCTTTTACGAAAACGAACCGGCCAAAACTTATTTCAATGGTTATGTTCAGATGAACCAGTCTAACACAGGCGAGCCCGGCCGTGATGGTGGTTGCAATGTATCAGGTTTGGGTACAACTGCAATTGTAGCAGGCACACAAAATCTTACTGTAACCAATCTTGCCAAAATAAAAACAACTGAAGTAAAATTTGATGCCCTTAGCAACGATTATATTGTAACACTTACTTTAACCTGGCAGGGAAAATTAACTGCACCGCTTACTAAAACTTTAACCGGCCGTTTAAAATACATACCAAAAGCAAATGTAAATGGCACTTACGATGTATTTGGGCTGCAATTAAAATTTCAGTTTAACTGCCGGGATTATGGTATTACCAGTACCAGCATTGCTGATAAAATTGATATAGAGTGCAACATGAACTTCAATAATAAGTAACCTAAAAAAATATTACAATGAAACAACTAATAGTATATACAGGAATGTTCTTTATGCTGGGGTTTGCGTTGATTGGCTGCTATAAAGATGTTATTCTTCCTGATGCCGCTGTTGACCCCGATGGGCCACCACAGGCTGTAAGTTATAAAACCGATTTAGCACCCATGTTTAATTCAAAATGCGCATTATCGGGTTGCCATGTTTCGGGTGCTCATAAACCCTACATGCTAACTGCCGAATCTTACAATCAGATTATTAACGGTGGCTACGTAAATATACTGGTACCAAAAGAAAGTATTTTTTACAAAAAGATAAATGCCGAAATGAAAGAGTATATCCCCTCTGCTACCGACAGGCAAAAAGTGTACGATTGGATAAGAAACGGAGCTCCTAATAATTAAGTGATCTTAAAATCTAAAAAAATGAAACTTAAAATTAAAATATCAAACCAACTGAGGGCTTTACCGGTGTTTTTATTTTGCAGTCTTCTGTTGTTTCAATCAACAGTACAGGCACAAGATGAAAAAATTACAGAAACCGAAAAGCCCGTAAAATCTAAAGCAAAACCTGTAAAAAATACTTTTCCAAGCGTGTGGATAATAGATAACCAAACTGTTACAGTACCTGTAAAAGGCACTTTGGAAATGGATATACAACACCGCTTTGGTACCGTACAAAAAGGCTACGAAGATTTTTGGGGATTTTTTGCACCCTCAAACATCAGGCTGGGCGTAAGTTATGCCCCCATCAATAAATTAAATGTTGGTATTGGCATAACTAAACGAAATATGCTATGGGATGCCAGTGCCAAGTATGCAATCATTACACAAACGCCGCATAAATACCCGGTGAGTGTTAGCTATTATGCCAACATGGCTTATGATACCAGGAAGGACAAAGACAAAGCAATTTTTAAATACCGCTCTCAACGACTTTCCTTTTTTCACCAGTTAATTATTGCACGTAAAGTAACCGATAAGTTTTCGGTACAGGTGGCACCAAGCCTCTCATATCAAAACTCAGTAAACGGTTACCTCACTAAAAACGACAGTACCGGTAAAACAACTTTTCAGGAGATGAAGTTTAGTCACTTTGCCATTGCATTTTCTGCCAGGTATAAATTAACCAACGTAATGTCGGCTATGATTAATTACGATCAGCCACTTACAAAACACGCTGCCAAAAACCCCAATCCAAATTTTTCTTTTGGTATAGAGATGAATACGAGCAGTCACTCTTTTCAATTGTTTTTGGGTAATTATTTTAACCTGAACCCACAACAAAATAACCTGTATAATGCGAATGCTCCATTTGGATATAAAGATTTTGATGGAACCAAAGTAAAAGGCGGAGAGTTTGTTATCGGTTTTAATATTACCAGGTTATGGAACTATTAGCATTGTAAATGAGATGATCGAAGATGGCTTTAACCCCCAACAAAGAACCCTGAATTTTTATGCAGGGTTCTTTGTTTAATTTTAAAATTTTCAGGTTTACGTAGATGAAAAGTGTCACTTATTTTTTTGTAGTATGGTGTTTGGCCTGGCAGTTGTTTACCGCATCTGGCTGTAATAATGCTGACTATAAAAACAGGGAAACAAAATCTGCAACTGCTGTAGTAAATAAAAATAGTAAACGCAAACCGCCGGCTACATATACCGATACGTTAATCATAAATTTTCCGGCTGCTGTTTTCTATCATCCAGATTCACTTCAACTGTTAAAAATAAAAGCACAAACAGATTCGGCCATTTTTGCCAGTACTACACATGAATTTTTTTATCAGATGCGTAATGCACGTATGGTAATAAAAAAAACATGGGCAGATTTAAAAATAACAGAAGCAAAAAATTGCAGGTACATTCTTTTTATTAAGAAAGATAATGCAACTGAATGTGTAGATCTTGATAGAAAACCAGATGCCAGCGGATTATTAGTATTTAGCCAAAAAAAACCTCCGCTTACTGTAGATATGATGAATATTGAAACAGAAGTGTCGTTTTATTTAAAAGATTAAAATTCTTTATTAACGCTCATTTAATCTGAATAAGTATGATTAAAATCATGGTTCCTTATTACACACGTCAGCGGCTCATTAAAACCATACAGCTACCTTGCTATTGACATTTAAAAGCAAACAAATTAAAAAAACAGCATCATGAAAAAAATATTTTTAACACTCGCAATAATAATGGGATTTGCCAGTATCAGTTTTACTGTAATAAATAACACCGATCCTAAACCATGGCCCGTACCGGACAATTACAAAAAAATGAAAAACCCAATAGCTTATGATGCAACTTCAATAGCCGATGGTAAGGCATTGTGGAATACGCATTGTAAATCATGCCATGGGGCAAAAGGTTTGGGCGATGGCTCAAAAGCAGCACAGTTAAAAACCGAGGCTGGCGATTTTTCAAAATCAATTGTTCAGAACCAGACAGATGGCGAACTCTTTTATAAAATATCTGAAGGCCGTGATGATATGCCAAATTTTAAAAAGAAAATGCCTGAAGCAGATGAAAGGTGGAGCCTGGTGAATTTTATGAGAACACTTAAAAAATAGATTATCTCCCCTATAACAAATAATAGACTATGTAAAAAACTACCGGCAGTACTGCCGGTTTTTTTTTTGATTCAATCAGCAATGTGATAATACTCATTTTGTAAAATGATTGCCGTCATTAATTATAAATGCTTCAAAAACTACCTTGCTGCTTATTAAATCACCCATCGATAATCATTAATTATAAAAAGTAAATATGACAACCGAAAACAAAAATCAAACCCGTAGAAAATTTATTACCTGGGGCGTTATATCTGCCGCAGCACTCGCTGCTTTTAAATTTATAAAGCCCTCTGGCAACAAACCACAAACCGTTAAAATGCTTACCGAAGATGGCAAACTGGTAGAAATAAATATAGCCTCACTTCCACCCCAAAAGAAAAAAATCACCAATAAAGAATTACAGAACTGGATAAAGAAATAAATAATCAGTATCAATAAACATAACTGAAATGGATCAACAAAAATCACGACGGGAATTTATTGCAGCCGGTTTGCTAACCACTGCTGCTGTTGCCTGCAACTCCAATAAATCACCATTTACTCCCGAAGATGATATTGTACCATCTGGCAAAAAAATAAAATTACTTTCAGTTGATGGTGAAATTATTGAAGTAGATAAAGCATTTTTAAAACCAGTACCGCATTTGCCACCGGTAACCAATACCGAGGCCAGGACTGGCATACCGGGCAAAAAATTTGTGATGGTGATTGATCTTGCCCGATGCAAAAATGTAAAAGCCTGCCAGGCTTCCTGCAACCATGCACACCATATTGCAGATGCACAAAACTGGATAAAAATTTATCCGATGAAAGATGCTGAGCATACTGCCGATTACTGGCAACCCACTACTTGTATGCATTGCGATGAGCCACCCTGTGTAAAAGTTTGCCCGGTTGATGCAACATTTAAACGCCAGGATGGAATTGTTTTAATTGACAGCGACCGTTGTATTGGCTGCCGTTTTTGTATGGCCGCCTGTCCATACTCTACCCGTGTTTTTAATTGGGGCGATCCTGAATTGTCTCCCGAAATTGCCGAACTGCATTACAATGCAGAAACAAGTATTCCGCAGAAAAAAGGTACCGTTGGCAAATGCGATTTTTGTGCCGATATGACCCGGATGGGTATGTTACCACACTGTGTATCTGCCTGCCCCAATGGTGTTTTTATGTTTGGCGATATGATTGAAGACTCTGTAACAAACGGTGCAGAAACTTTCCGTTTTAGTGATCTGATTAAAGATAAAGCCGGCTACAGGCTTATGGAAGATTTGGGAACCAAACCGAGTGTTTATTATCTGCCTCCTGTAAACCGCAATTTTAAATTTGAAGATGGGCTTGAGAAAGAAGAGCCTGCCGAAAAAAAATCTTAAACTCTTATCGTGGAAAAGCTACAAAAATTTTCTCCCGAAAAAATTACCAGTGATTTACTGCCGCAAAAGTTTGGCCGCAGGGGAATGATATGGACCGGTATCCTGGTTTTAATTTGTGCCATTGGCGCATTTGCCTACATACAACAATTAAGAAAAGGTTTAATTGTTACAAATATGGGCGATTATGTTTCGTGGGGAATTTATATTTCGAACTTTGTTTTTTTCGTTGCTATCAGTCTGGTTGGTTCATTAATCACCGCCATCTTTCGTCTTGCAAATGTTTCCTGGCGCACTCCACTCACCCGCATTTCAGAAATGATCGCCGTATCTGCCATCACGTTTGCATCGCTGATAATCATTGTAGATATGGGCCGGCCCGAAAGATTGTTTTATCTTTTTACACATGGCCGTATTCAATCGCCCATTATGTGGGATGTGATTGTGATAACCACTTACTTTTTTTTAAGCCTGTTTTTATTATACATAACACTGTTGCCCGATATCCGTATTATGATACTGGCAAAAGAAAAACTGGGTAAACCTTTTTCAAAATTATACCGCTGGCTGGGCTCATTCTGGAAAGGCACAGCCGATCAGGAAAAAATAAGAGACCGTGCAATCACTATTCTTTGCATTACCATCATACCCGTTGCATTTTGTATTCACACGGTTACATCCTGGTTGTTTGCAACCACCTACCGCCCCGGTTGGGATAGTACAAACTTTGGTGCATACTTTGTTTCGGGTGCATTTTTAGTAGGCGCCGGCGGTGTTGTGGTGGCCATGTATATTTTTAGGAGGGTGTATAAACTTGAACATTATATTACCGAAAGGCATTTTGATAAGATGGGGAAAATATTGGTAATGCTTGCTTTGTTGTATTTGTACTTTAATGTTAACGAATACCTGGTACCTGCATTTAAAATGAAGAAGCCCGAAGAAGAACATTTAAGCATGTTGTTTACCGGCGAATTTGCCCCCATGTTTTGGTTTGCCATTTTTGTAGGTATGATCATCCCCATTTTTATACTTGTATTTCGTAAAGGAAGAAAACCCAATGCCATGTTTGTTGCCGGTGTAATGGTTGTAGTGGGTGCCTGGTTTAAACGTTACCTGATTGTTACGCCAACAATGCTGCATCCTTTTTTTCCAAAATACGATGCACCGGCCAAATACAGCCACTATTTTCCAAGCTGGCAGGAGTGGGCCATTGCCATGGGTTCGCTGGCGGGTGTACTGCTCATCATTACCATTTTGGCAAGGCTGTTTCCGGTAATATCAATTTATAAAACAATAACCGATCATGAAGAAGAACAACCATCATAAACTTTTAATCATTTTGCTGCTGTTATTGGCTTTTGGTAAACTGCAGGCGCAGGATTCTGTTGAAGTAGGGCCAACCATACTTTCCTTACGTTATTTTTTGCCCGAAAATAAAGTGCCGTATATTATCGTAAGCACAAAAAAGAAAGTGGCCAGAAAATTTGAACCGGTTAAAAACATAACCGTAAATGTTTATTATAATGAAGCAACAGAAAATAACCTGCTTGGAAAAATAACTACAGCCATAAATGGGGAAGGTAGAATTGCTTTTTCCCCATCATTTAAAAATACGTGGGATTCGATCAATGAATTTAAGTTCGTTGCTGCATCTGTTGCGGCAAAAGGAGAAGAAGTTTTAGAAGCTGACCTCACCATTAAAAAAGCCATACTAATTGTTGATACATTGGTTGATGCAGAAGCAAGAACCGTAACTGCCCAGCTTAAAGAAAAAATTGGCGATGAATGGGTGGCGGTTAAAGACATAGAAATGAAACTAAGCATTAAACGCCTGTTGGGGAATTTAACCGTTGGCGATGCCGAAACATTTACATCCGATTCAACAGGCGCTGCCAGTGCGGCTTTTATAAGAGATTCGATGCCGGGCGATGAAAAAGGAAATGTTGTTTTGGTTGCCAGGGTAGAAGACAATGATATTTACGGCAACCTGGTAGTTGAAAAAGCGGTGCAATGGGGCGTAAAATTAAAAGCTGAAAATAACTTCTGGCATCGCACACTTTGGGCAACCGGTAACCGGGCACCTGTTTGGCTGTTGTTTTTAGCGCTATCTATTATTATTGGTGTTTGGGGCACTTTGTTTTATTTGGTGAAGCAATTGTTGAAAATTAAAAAAATGGGCAAAGATTATGAACGGGTTATCAGCGCATAAAAATGAAACCGAAATTCAACATAGACAATTTATAAGTTTAGAATTTACAAACAAAATATTCATCTTACAGTACAGATGAATATTTTTGTTTTTGAATAAAGCAGCTATTTTACGCCGATAAACATCTGTAGTTTTGCAAAACTTATTTAAAAATGAATTTAGCTATGAAAAAAAATCTGCTGCCCGCTATAATTTTCACTTGTATAACCATTTTTGCAACCTCCTGCAAAACCCCAAGGCATATTTACAGCCCTGTGGCACACAATGTACCAGTGCTTACAAAAAAAGGTGATAGTAAAATTGGTGCTGTTTACTCAACCAATGCTGTTGGCCAGCAAACAAAAGATGGCGTAGAAATTGATAACCGCAGCCGTGGTTACGATTTGCAGGGCGCAGTGGCCATCACTGATAATTTTGCCATACAGGCCGCTCATGCTTACCGTTGGGAAAAAACAACAGGCGGCCCCGACAGCATTACCATAAAATATAAAAGAAACCTTACGGAGTTTGGCCTGGGATATTACCTGCCAATCAACGATAAAAAAAATACCTTTTTCCAGGTATTTGCAGGTGCCGGTTTGGGCAGGTTTAGTTTCACTGATACAGATAAAACAGGAAGTTATTTTCACCAGGCCAACATTACAAAAATATACCTGCAGCCCGCTGTTTTTTTTAAAAGTAAAGGAAGTTTTACCACTTCTGTTGCTTTAAGATTCAGCGGCATTAATTACAGTAAAGTTAAAACCAATTACTCTGCCAGTCAGTTAGATGATTACCACCTGAATGATTTAACCGGCAGGATGAAATGGTTTTTGGAACCTGCAAGTGTAAGCAGCTTTGGTTTTAAAAATATACCTGGTTTACGTTTTGAAGTTCAGGCAGGCTTATCATTTTTAATGGCAAAAAATTACGTTGACTACCGTAAATTTAATTTTTCAATAGGTAGCTGGATTAATATAGGCTCATTATTCAACAATACTAAGGAGTAACACAATTCCAGTTTTTCTTTTTCCAATCTATAATCAGTAATTTTACAATTCGATTGTACGCTTTATGCGCTGCCGTAAAGTTTAAAAAATAATTGCTGATTAATTATGTCTTTCACATTACAGAATAAAGTACGCATTGTTACAGCCGCAGCCTTATTCGACGGGCACGATGCTGCCATCAACATCATGCGCCGCATCATGCAAAGCAAGGGCGCCGAAATTATTCACCTGGGCCACAACCGCAGCGTTTTGGAAATTGTAGAATGTGCTATAGAAGAAGATGTGCAGGGCATTGCCATTACAAGTTACCAGGGCGGTCACGTGGAGTTTTTTAAATACATGAAAGACTTACTGAATGAAAATGGCTGCGGACATATAAAAATATTTGGCGGCGGCGGCGGTACCATCTTACCAAGCGAAATTGAAGAACTACATAATTATGGCATAACCAGAATTTACAGCCCCGATGATGGCAGGCACATGGGGTTGGAGGGAATGATTGAGGATGTTGTTAAAAGCTGTGATTTTAGTTTGAACGGAAACGGCGATTATAAAACCGCCATGACCTTGGGTGAAGTAAATGACGTAAGAAAAATTGCAAGGCAGATTACGAATGTAGAAAATGGAGTGCAGGCAACGGACGATAGACGACAGAGGACGGATAAAAAAATACCGGTTTTAGGAATTACAGGAACAGGCGGTGCAGGAAAATCTTCTGTAACAGATGAGATCGTTCGTCGCTTTTTAAACGGTTATCTTGATAAAACAATCGCCGTAATTTCTGTTGATCCATCCAAAAAGAAAACCGGTGGTGCATTATTGGGCGATAGAATTAGAATGAATTCCATTTCTTCTCCACGTGCTTATATGCGTAGCCTTGCAACCCGTGAAAGTGATAAAGCATTAAGCGAATATGTGCAGGAAGCCATTGATATCTGCAAAGCAGCAAACTACGATTTTATTATTTTAGAAAGTGCCGGCGTTGGGCAAAGCGACGCTTCTATACTGGATTATGTAGATGTGAGCATGTATGTAATGACACCCGAATATGGCGCAGCAAGCCAGCTTGAAAAAATAAACATGCTTGATTACGCAGATGTGGTTTGTGTGAATAAATTTGATAAGGCGGGCGCATTGGATGCCTTGCACGATGTACGCAAACAATACAAACGTAACCATGCTTTATGGAGTGCAACCGATGATGAGTTGCCCATCATTGGTACCATTGCGGCACAATTTAACGATGACGGTGTAAATGAATTGTTTGAAAGACTGATGGAAAAAGTTGCTGAAAAATGCGGCGTTAAATTTTCAGGAGAAATTGCACATCATGCACATACAAAAGATACATTCAGCCAGTCAACAATCATTCCTCCAAAAAGAGTAAGATACCTGGCAGAAATTGCTGAAACTATTTCGGCTTATGATGCCTGGGTAAAAGAGCAATCCGCCATAGCTACGCAACTTTATCAATTAAAAGGAACACTCAGTTTAATAAAAGAAAAACTGGGTGAAGAAACAGAAGCTAAGGTTTTAAATATCGGCAGCGATCTGGAAGCAGCTTTACATACAACCTGTAAAAAAATGGTTGAAAACTGGCCAGATGTAGTTGAACGTTACCAAAAAGAATTTTACGAATTTAAAGTAAGAGATAAAGTAATTAAGCAACCACTTACTTACAAAAGTTTATCAGGTACGGTGCTTTCAAAAGTCATCTTGCCAAAATATAAAGATTGGGGCGATATTTTAAAATGGCAGTTGCAGGAAAACGTGCCCGGCGAATTTCCTTTCACCGCAGGTGTGTTTCCTTTAAAGCGTGATGGAGAGGACCCTACACGTATGTTTGCCGGCGAAGGTGGGCCAGAAAGAACAAACAGGCGTTTTCATTATGTTAGTGTTGGCCAGCCTGCAAAGCGCCTCAGTACAGCATTTGATAGTGTTACGCTGTATGGCGAAGATCCGGATTACCGCCCCGATATTTATGGTAAAGTTGGTAACAGCGGTGTAAGCATCGCATCGGTTGATGATGCAAAAAAACTGTACAGTGGTTTTGATCTGTGCGATCCTAAGACTTCTGTAAGCATGACCATCAATGGCCCGGCTCCTATGCTGCTTGCATTTTTTATGAATGCAGCTATTGATCAGCAGTGCGAAAAATATATCTTGGAAAATAATTTAAGAGAAGAAGTTAATAAGCTTATTGAATCAAAGTATGATATTGAAAAACTACCGAAATATTTAGGAGTTGATGGTAAACCGGTTCATCATTCAATGCTTCCTGCATTATCAGGGTTTAAAGTCCCCTCCTCGGGAGGGGATTTAGGGGAGGCCGCTTTGCCCCAAGGAAATGACGGCTTAGGGTTACGCCTATTAGGTTTAAGCGGCTCCGATGTTTTACCTCCTGATGTGTATGCACAAATAAAAGCAAAAGCCTTATCAACTGTACGTGGTACGGTGCAGGCCGATATTTTAAAAGAAGACCAGGCACAAAATACCTGCATCTTCTCTACCGAATTTGCATTAAAACTGATGGGGGATGTGCAGGAATATTTTATTAAAAATGCGGTGCAGAATTTTTACAGCGTAAGCATCAGCGGTTATCATATTGCCGAGGCTGGTGCAAATCCTATCACACAACTGGCATTCACGTTATCAAACGGATTTACCTATGTAGAATATTATTTAAGCCGTGGAATGAACATTGATGATTTTGCGCCAAATCTTTCTTTCTTCTTCAGCAACGGTATGGATCCTGAGTACAGCGTAATTGGAAGAGTAGCCAGAAGAATATGGGCAAAGGCGATGAAGAATAAATACAAAGCCAACAGCCGTTCTCAAAAATTAAAATATCATATTCAAACTAGTGGCCGCAGTTTGCATGCACAGGAAATTGATTTTAATGATATACGAACAACATTGCAGGCATTGTATGCTATTTACGATAACTGCAATTCTTTACACACCAACGCCTACGATGAAGCCATTACCACTCCAACCGAAGAAAGTGTTCGCCGGGCAATGGCCATTCAATTAATAATTAACAGGGAGCTTGGCACAGCAAAAAATGAAAACCCGAACCAGGGCGCATTTTTAATTGAAGAGCTTACAGATATTGTGGAAGAGGCTGTTATGACTGAGTTTCAGCGGTTAACGGAAAGAGGCGGCGTGCTGGGTGCCATGGAGCGTATGTATCAGCGCAATAAAATTCAGGAAGAAAGTTTGTACTACGAAACTTTAAAACATACCGGAGAATATCCCATTGTTGGTGTAAATACTTTCTTAAATAAGAAAGGAAGTCCTACTATTTTACCAACAGAAGTAATTCGTTCTACTACCGAAGAAAAAGAATTCCAGATAAAAACCCTTCAGGCTTTTCACAAACGCCACGAGGCAAAAAGTTCCGGCATGTTAAAACGATTGCAACAGGCAGCGGTTAACAACGAAAACCTTTTTGAGGAATTGATGGAAACAGTTAAATATTGTTCGCTTGGGCAAATTACCAGTGCACTTTATTCTGTTGGCGGGCAATACAGAAGAAATATGTAATGATAGCGTTAAAAAATGTAAATAAAAAAACCGTCCCTAATCGGAACGGTTTTTTAGTGCTAGTCAACATTTTATCATCTCCCCAAAGGAATCATCAACGAAAATTTAAACTGCCTGCTGCTGTTATTTGCTAATCCGTTTTGCAAACCTGGAATAGAAATCCGGTCGGTTGATGTTTTTAATTTTGCTTTACGGGCTTCACGTTTCAGGTCGCTTGCTTTATTTGAAAAATGAATGCTGGTTAAAGCAAGCGCTATACCAACTGCTGCACCTGCCGCACCAACTATAATTTCGGTGGTATATTTTTTAGGAGCTGATTGGCCAATGTAGTTACCCATGTTATCATATAAATCCTGGGTTTCTTCAAATTCATTTTTTACGAGGCCATAAATTAAAGTTCCAATACCTGCTGCTGCTATTACCGGGCCGGATGCTACAAAAATGGTACTGGTGGTTCTGGCACTGCGTGATTTTCTCATTAATTCATCATACGAATCCTGTGCAAATAGCGATGAGCTGATACTTAAGATGGTTAAAAGTGCTAGTAAAGTTTTCATTTTCATAATTTTTGGTTTAGTAACAAAGATATGAAAAGCCGCTTAATTGATATTTGAGAAAACTATTTTAATTCTTCGCAGGCGTAGCCGGCATTGAGTACAAGATTTTCTATTTCTGAAGGATGAATTTTTTCTGTAACTATTCTCAATACCTTATCACAATCATGCAGATCAATATTCCATTCTTTTATATTCGGATGCAGGTTAAGGCAGGGCTCAATTTTTTTAATGTGCCAGCTATTTACAATGTTGGTTTTAAATACAAGTATCTCAATACCCCCACCGCCCCCTGAAGGGAAAACTTTAGAGTCTGCTGATTTCAGGGCTGTATGTAGCAATTCTGGCATTGAGTATTTAGTTGGTAATTATTTTTTAATAAATGTTTAAAGTATCAGCGTGCAAGGTTCTCCCTTTCCTTCGACTAAGGCTCAGGCCTGGCGGAGGGGGGTTGGTTTCTCCTACTGCCTCCACACTTATTTTTCCATTCGGCTTTAAATTTTTCTCTTTCTTCAGGTGTCATGCAGGCAAATTTATCTTTCATTTCCATCCACTTACCTTTATTTCGCCAGTCGCCCCTGTTGCGGCTTCCACCAAAGCCACCAAATAAAATTTTACTAAGCAATAAAATGCCCAGTGCCTGTATAAATGTTATGGTTTTTACGCCTATCACTGCAGGTAAAATGGCATTCCACAAAGCCATTACCACCAGGCCAAATACCAATATCGCAATGATGCCGAATATCAATATCATAAACCCTTTTTTAATCCAATGCTTTTTCATTGTAAGTAATTTTTCATTTTAATAATTTATTATTTCATCTTTTAAAATTTGCAGCCGCTCTCGTAGGTGAAGCACTGCATAACGCTTGCGGCTGATAAGTGTGGCCACACTTTCACCTGTTTGATCGGCTATATCTTTAAAAGGTACCCCTTCAATTTCGTTCAATATAAAAACATCTCTTTGCCCTGCTGGTAACTCGTCCAGTGCCGCTTTTAACTCTTCCCAAAAAATATTTCGTAAATATTCGGTTTCCGGTGTAGAGTCTCCCGGCAACAGCATTTCACGCCAGTTAAAGTTTTCTTCATCGCCCACGGCGCTGTTAAAAATGTCATCGGCCAGCGGCAATTTATGTTTGCGGTAATTATCGGTTATTTTATTGCGGGCAACTTTGTATAACCAGCCCGTAGCCTGTTCAATAGGCTGCGTGTTACCGGCAAACTGGTAAAAAACCTCTTGTAAAATATCTTCTGCATCCTCAGTACTGGCAACGCGTTGCTTGATGAAACCAAATAAAAGCTTGCTGATATCCTTTATGGTATTGGTAATATTTTTATTGCGTTCTGCCGTCATTTCTATGGCTACTGTCATTGCTGCTGCTTTCTGTTATACCGATGACGTACGAAAGGCAACTATGTTTTAAAAAGATAAAAATACTTTGCAGTCAGTGGTATTAGTAGGTGTTTGTCATGTCCTCATCTACACATATAATATAATCCGCTTTGCCCTTATTTTCGGCCAGCAGTTCTTTAATATTTTTTTGAGATACGGTAGTAATGGTTGCATATTTTAAATCCGGTTGCTTTCTTTTTAAATACCAGTTTATGCCATCGTAATTATCTGAGTGAAAAGAACCATTATAATGTATAAAAAGATTGCCCGGTTTAAAATTTTGTAAAATAAAAAATGCCATCGCAGCATCTTTGCTAGCCTGTGCCTTGGGCATGTTTGGTCCGCCATGCCCACCCATCATTTCTACCATTTTTACATAGCCTGGCAGTGTTGCATCATAATCAATCGGTAAAGGGGCCATCCATGTTTTTTCTAATGCAGATAAAGTATCCAATGCCACAAAGCCTTTTTTAGAAACCAATGATGCATACCGGCGTGGAATATTGGTGGCAATAAATGCCGCTTTTTTTTCTTTTGCAAAATTTACAATGGGTGCATAATCTGTTTTATAATTACTCCAGAGCCTGGCCGCAGAGTCTAATCCTTTGGCAGTTATTTTGCCAGCCAGGTAATCGTTCAATGCCTGCTGGTTATCGGCTTCAAACATTTCGGCACCAAAAGTTAAATTCCTTTTGTCGCTCAAATCCTTTGCTACTGAAAGTTGCAGCCAATGCGCAATTGGATTATTATGTATTTCGCCAAACAAAACAATATCTTTTTTAGCCAGTTGCTTAATCATTTTTTTATAAGATATTTTTTTGCCTTGTGCATTGTATAAAACGTAGGCTGGCTTTTGTTGAGCAAAAAGTATAGATGAACAAAACAAAGCTATTGTAATAAAGAAATAATTTTTCATATCTGTATAATTATTGCTGTAAGTTAAATCTAAAGTTTGAACCCTTTATTGCATTTATTCTTTAAACGGTACTAATGTTAAAATTTGAGAGACTATATTTGAATACTAACCAATTTAAAACAACATAATGGCATCAACTAAATCTTATGCAGCGCAAAGCGCATCAACTCCACTGGCTCCGTACACAATTAACCGACGGGAGCCCAAACCACACGATGTGGAAATACAGATTTTATACTGCGGCGTTTGCCACAGCGATTTACACACAGCACGTAACGAGTGGCATGGCACAGTTTACCCATGTGTGCCCGGTCACGAAATTGTTGGTAAGGTTACCGCAGTTGGCAGCCACGTAAAAAAATTTAAAATTGGCGATACTACCGGTGTAGGTTGCCTGGTTGACAGTTGCCGTGACTGTGATAATTGTAAAGAAGGGCTTGAACAATTTTGTACTAAAGGTATGGTAGGTACTTACAATGCCAACGAAAAAGATGGCAGCGGAAATACTTATGGTGGCTACAGCAAATCAATTGTGGTGCATGAAGATTTTGTTTTGCATGTATCTGATAAATTGGCACTGGAAGCCGTTGCCCCACTGCTTTGCGCCGGTATTACCACTTACTCACCTTTGCGCCATTGGAAGATTGGAAAAGGCCACAAAGTAGCCGTACTTGGTTTGGGAGGGCTTGGCCACATGGGTGTTAAACTGGCTGTATCTATGGGGGCCGATGTTACCATGCTTAGCCACACAGCATCCAAAGAAAAAGATGCTGAAAGATTAGGGGCTCAACATTTTGTGCTTACAAGCGATGAAGAACAGGTTAAAAAAGTAGCAGGTAGTTTTGATTTTATTCTGGATACTGTTTCTGCCGATCATGATTATAATTTTTACCTGGGATTATTAAAAACAAATGGTGTAATGGTTTGTGTGGGTGCGCCACCATCACCGGCACAGGTACCAGCTTTTAATTTAATTTTTGGCCGAAAAAGTATTGCTGGCTCTTTAATTGGCGGCATTGCCGAAACACAGGAAATGCTTGACTATTGTGCCGAGCATAATATTGTAAGCGATATAGAACTGATTGCCATGAAAGATATTAATGAAGCGTACGAAAGAATGTTGAAGGGAGATGTGCGTTACCGGTTTGTGATTGATATGGCAACATTGTAAGTAATTAGTAATTGGTATTTTGGAATTGGGTGTTATGCTTCAAAAATATAAAGGAGAGCTATCGTAATTGATAGCTTTTTCTTTTTTGCATCACTGTATATTTTGTTTTAGTGTAACTTTCCATTTAAAAGAACCGGTATGAAGTATTCTTTATTTTCTATGATATCTATTCTTGTTTTAAGCACAAGTTGTAACACAGGCAAATACGCAGCCAGCAATAAAATTTACAAACAACAAACCAAAGCATTTGCCAACGAAATAAAAAAACAACCTGCTGCTGTTGACAGTGCCATGATGGCCAGCCAATGGGTTGGCACTACCAATTTTGGAATGCGTAAACCAAACTTTGTAATCATTCACCACACAGCGCAAACTGCCTGCGACACTACACTTAAAACCTTTACACTGCCCCGTACGCAGGTAAGTGCCCACTATGTTATTTGTAAGGATGGCACCATTAACCACTTGCTGAATGATTACCTGCGGGCCTGGCATGCCGGCAACAGCAAATGGGGAAATGTTACCGATATTAACAGCGTAAGCATTGGCATTGAGTTAGATAATAATGGCTTTGAACCCTTCAACGAAGCACAGATAAAAAGTTTATTGGATGTGCTGAAAAAACTTAAAAAAGATAATAATATTCCTGCGGCAAATTTTATTGGCCATGCCGATATTGCACCTAAAAGAAAAGTGGATCCCAATAAGTATTTTCCGTGGCAGCAACTGGCGGCCAATGGTTTTGGTTATTGGTACGATACTGCGAATGTGAAACTGCCAGATAACTTTGATGCCATGCAGGCTTTACGCATTATTGGTTATGATACAAAAGATGCTGTTGCAGCCATCAAAGCTTTTAAGCTGCACTTTGTGCAAAATGATACTGCTGCCATACTTACAGATTCAGACCGTAAAATAATTTACGATTTGTATAGGAAATATTAAGAATTTTCTTCTCCCAAAAAATAACAATAATATATTTTGCCTGCCAGATTGATGTATCTGTTTTGAGGTTTGCTTTTGTTAACTTTATACATCAATATTAAAGTATGATTAAAAGAAAAATTCTGGTTATATTTTTTGCATTGGGTGCATTAAACAGCCATGCACAAAAAGTAGTAACGCTTCCCAATGGATGGTCACTTTCGCCGGCGGGCAAAAGTTTACCTCTGGGCGATTTGCCGTTGAACATGGCTGTAAGCAAATCAAAAAAAATGATTGCGGTTACCAACAACGGGCAGAGCAAACAAAGCTTGCAGCTTATTGATGTTAAAAATGAAAGGATATTAGATAGTATTGAAATTGCCAAAAGCTGGCTGGGTCTTACTTTCAGCAGCGATGAAAAATATTTGTTTGCAAGCGGCGGTAATGATAACTGGATCTTGCAATACGCCATCATTAATAATAAACTCCAAATAAAAGACAGTATTAAGCTTGGTAAAAAATGGCCCAATAAAATTTCTCCCGCAGGTATTGATATTGATGATGCAAAACATTTATTGTATGTGGTAACCAAGGATGATAATTCGCTGTACATTATTGACCTGGTTACAAAAAATATTATTAAGCAGATTAAACTTGATGGAGAAGCTTATACATGCAGTTTATCTGCCAATAAAAAAGAATTGTACATAAGCTGCTGGGGTTGCGATAAACTGCTTGTTTTTAATACTACTCAAAGAAATATTACTGCACAAATTGCGGTAGGGGATAACCCCAATGATATCTGCATTACCAAAAACAATAAGTTTTTATTTGTAGCAAATGCCAATGATAACTCCGTTTCTGTTATCAGTTTAAAAGAAAGTAAAGTAGTTGAAACGCTTACTGCGTCTTTGTTTCCCGATGCTCCTCCCGGCAGTACCAGTAATGGTTTAGCTTTAAGTGAAGATGATAAAACATTATTTATTGCCAATGCCGATAATAATTGCCTGGCTGTTTTTGATGTAAGTAAACCGGGTTTCAGTGCGTCAAAAGGATTTATACCGGTTGGATGGTATCCTACCTGCGTAAAAGTAATTGGTAAAAAAATATGGGTAACCAATGGAAAAGGTTTTAGTTCTTTTGCAAATCCGGATGGTCCAAATCCTGCAAAGAAAAAACAAAAAGTAAAATACCAGGGCGGCGAAAAAGAAAAAGAAGTACAATACATCGGTGGATTATTTAAAGGAACGATGAGTATTATTGATATGCCATCTGAAAAACAATTAAGTACATATTCTCAACAGGTTTATAAAAATACGCCTTACACAAAAGAAAAAGAAACCGCTAGTGTGATTGAGGCTGGTAATCCAATCCCAGGAAAAATTGGAGCCGCATCACCCATCAAACATGTGTTTTACATTATTAAAGAAAACCGCACTTACGATCAGGTGCTTGGCGATGTTAAAGAAGGCAATGGCGATACAAGCCTTGTTTTATTTGGCAAAAAAATTACGCCCAACCAACACAAGCTTGCCAGAGATTTTGTGCTGCTTGATAATTTTTATGTAGATGGAGAAGTAAGTGCCGACGGGCATAACTGGAGCCTGGGTGCCTACGCAACAGATTACATGGAAAAAAACTGGGTAACCAGTTATGGTGGCCGTGGTGGCACCTACGATGCCGAAGGCACCAGAAAAATTGCAAACAACAAAGGCGATTTTTTATGGGGTAGTTGTAAAAAAGCAGGAGTGAGTTACCGTACTTATGGAGAATTTGCAGATGATTATAAAGCAAATATTCCTATACTTGAAAAACATTTTTGTACTTATTACACCAGTTGGGATGAAAGCGTACGTGATACTACGAGGGTTGGCCAGTGGAAACGTGATTTTGATTCTTTGCTTACCATTAACGCCGTGCCGCAATTAAATACGTTGAGATTAATAAACGATCATACGCAGGGAATGAGCATAAATAAACCAACGCCCTTTGCACATGTGGCCGATAACGATTTGGCAGTAGGGATGTTTTTAGAGATTTTAAGCAATAGCCCAGTTTGGAAAGAGAGTGTTGTTTTTATTCTTGAAGATGATGCACAAAATGGCCCCGACCATGTGGATGCACATAGAAGTACCGCTTATATTGCCGGGCCGTTTGTAAAAAGAAATTTTGTTGATCATACAGCTTATACAACCAGTGGCATGTTGCGTACCATCGAATTAATTTTGGGTTTGCCGCCCATGAGCCAGTATGATGCTGGCGCAACGCCTCTGTGGAGATGCTTTACAGCTACACCGGATTATAGTTTGTTTAAAGCTTTGCCATCAAACATTAATTTATCCGATAAAAATTTAGTGTGGAATGAATTGGCCCAAAGGTCTGCAACGTTTGATTTTACAAAAGAAGATCGGGCACCCGATCTGGAATTTAGTGAAGTGATCTGGAAAGGCGTAAAAGGTTTGCATGCTATAATGCCGGCACCTAAACGGGCAGCATTTGTAAAATTGAGTGCTAAGGATGATGATGATTAAAAGAGGCAGATCAGTTTACCATCCACAAAATATTTCCTTTTAATAATTGTACCGGCAAAGGGTTATTGGTTTTGCGGTTGGCCAATACTTTTTTTAAAACCGTTTGTTTTTCTTTACCATTTACAACCAATAAAATTTGCTTTGCCTGGTTTATTAATGGCAATGTAAAACTGATGCGGTAAATATTTTTCTCTTTAACAAATACCTCTTTCACCAATCGTTTTTTTTCGTTTAATATTTCCGTGCCGGGAAAAAGAGAAGCGGTATGGCCATCGGCACCCATGCCCAATAAAACCAGATCGAATGCAAATTTATCATCGCCGGTTATTGTTTTAACTACTGCTTCATAAGCAGCAGCATCTTTTGAAGGCGTGAAGGAAACAGGTATGGCAAAAATATTTGTACGTGGTATCGGAATATTTTTCAGCAAAGCTTTTGATGCCATATTAAAATTACTTTCTTCATCGGTATGCGGCACATATCTTTCATCACTAAAAAAGATGAATACTTTTTTCCAATTAATGTTGTTGCAGAACTCGGGTGTGGCCAGCAACTCGTAAAACCTTTTGGGGGTATTGCCTCCGCTGAGTGCTACAGTAAATTTATTATGCGCTGCAATGCTGCTGCTGCAGGCCGTTGTAAAAAAATGTGCGGCTGCTACGCTGAGCGATTCGTAGGAATTATAATGAAGCATACAATTAATTTACAGGTAATAATAAATTTAGATTAAAATCTCATTCTGTCAATATTTCGACAAACTGCTAATGAAGAGTATTACAAAACTGTGAAAATCAATTTTTCACAAAATTGATTTTAGCCACGAAGACTCGAAGGCACGAAGGAAAATGCGTAGCATTTTTCTACTTCGTGCCTTTTGCTCTTTGTGGCTAACCTATTTTCGCAGCGAAGCTGAGAAGAAATTTTTCTTATTCTCATTTGCAAAAAACTTAATTTTTTCCTTTATGTATGCCTCAAACTGACATGTCTGTCAGTTTAGAGATACCATTTCCTTCCATCTTTTTTCAAAAGGTCATCAGCGGCTTTAGGCCCATTGCTGCCTGCGGTATAAAATTTTAAGCCTTTACTTTTTTGTTTTTGCCAGTAGTTAATTATGGGCATTACAATTTTCCAGGCTATTTCTACCTGGTCGTTACGCATAAATAAAGATGCATCACCATCCATTGCATCCAGTAATAAAGCTTCGTAAGCTTCTGGTAATTGCTCTGCATAACTCTCCCGGTAAGTAAAATCCATTTCAACATTTTTTAGCTTCATTTCCAGTCCGGGTATTTTACTTTCAAACCAAAAGCTTATCTCATTATCTGGCTGTATGTAAATGATAAGCCTGTTTGGAAACCGGTCGCCGGTAAAAATTTTATGCGGCGTGTTTTTAAATGCCACCATAATTACCGAGGTTTGTTTGGGTAAGCATTTGCCGGTGCGTATGTAAAACGGAACGCCCTGCCAGCGTTGGTTATCAATAAAAAATTTACCGGCAAAATAGGTTTCGGTAACAGAACCGGGTGCCACACGTTCTTCATCGCGGTAAGCAATTTGCTTTACATCTTTTACTGTTCCTTTTGTGTATTGAGCCCGTACAATATTTTTAGCTGCTGTGGTTTTTGTAAATGGTTTTATGGCTTTTAGTAATGCCAGTTTTTTATTTCTTATTTCGGCAGCATCTAATTTTTGCGGAGCTTCCATGCCAACAACACAAAGCAACTGCAGTAAATGGTTTTGTATCATATCCCTGATGGCGCCAGCCTGCTCGTAATAACCGGCACGGCCGCCCACGGCCACAGTTTCTGCCACTGTTATCTGCACATGATCAATAAAATGTTTATTCCACAGCGGTTCAAATATATAATTGGCAAAACGAAACACCATCATGTTCTGTACGGTTTCTTTACCCAGGTAATGATCAATGCGGTACAATTGTTTTTCTGCAAAACGCTTCATTAAAAAAGCGTTCAGTTTTTTAGCCGTTTGCAAACTGCTGCCAAAAGGTTTTTCTATAATGATGCGGTCTGTTTCTTTTTGAGTAGCAATTTTGTTTTTATACAATCCTTCGCCGATAACTTCTATAAAACGAGGCGATACAGAGAAATAGAATAACCGGTTAAGCCGCTGGCCGGTTTTAATATCCTGCGCTTTTAATAATTTTTGAAGTGCGATGTATAATGCCGAATCGGTAAAATCGCCCTGCAGATAATGAATATGACTGCAGAACTGTTGCCAGGCATGCTTATCTGCTTTGCCACTGCGACTGAATTTATTAATGCCATCCAGCATTTTTTTATTAAAAGCTTCGCCGGTTAATTCCCCATGATCAATGGCAGTTATGAAAAATTTTTCCGGCAGGTTATCAGTAAGGTAAAGATTGTATAAAGCCGGTATCAGCTTGCGCCAGCACAAATCTCCGTTGGCACCAAAGATGACGATAGATTGTGGAGTGGTAGTATTTTTTTTCATATCTTTTATTTATTTCCAGTCTGTATGAAAGCTGCCGGTTGCATCTGTACGTTCGTAAGTGTGTGCGCCAAAAAAATCACGTTGTGCCTGTATTAAATTGGCAGGCAAATTTTGTGAGCAGTAAGCATTAAAATAATTAAGCGATGCTGAAAATGCTGCCACAGGTATATTACTTTGCATGGCTGCGCTGCAAACCCTGGTTACAGCCGTTCTTAAATTTTTCAACACATCAATAAACACCGGCGAGTGAATAATATTGTTAAGAGAAGCATCTGCCACGTAAGCCTTGCGTATATCATTTAATAAAGAAGAGCGGATAATGCAGCCACCTTTCCATATCCGTACAACTTCTGCAATGTTAATATTATAGCTGTAAGCTTTTGATGCTTCGTTTAATAAATGCAAGCCTTGTGCATAAGCAAGTATAAAAGTAAATTGCAGGGCATCTTTACAATCATTTATTAATTCTTCTTTATTAACTGTAAAATTATTTTTAGCAAATGCATATTTTTCTGCAGTTGCCACACGCTCTACTTTCATGGCAGAAAGATAGCGCATACTTACTGCTGCATCTATCACCGGTATCGGCACATTTAAATCCATCGCACTCTGGCTGGTCCACATGCCAGTACCTTTTTGTTTGGCTTTATCTAAGATCATATCTACCAGAAAAGCATCCGTCTTTTCATCTTTCTTTAAAAAAACATCGGCTGTAATTTCCATTAAAAAACCTTGCAGTGCTGAGCTGTTCCATGCTGCAAAAGTTTCTTGCAATTCTTCATTACTTAAGCCCCCAATATTTTTTAAAATGCCGTACACTTCACTAATCAACTGCATCATGGCATACTCAATACCATTGTGTACCATTTTTGTATAGTGGCCGGCTGCACCATTGCCAATAAAACTAACGCATGGGCCATCTTCTGTTTTGGCGGCAATGCTTTCTAAAATATTTTTAACTACATTAAAACTTTGCTCGTTACTGCCTGGCATCATACTGGGGCCAAACCTGGCACCCTCTTCGCCACCGCTTACGCCCATGCCCATAAAGTGAATGCCGCTTTGCTGCAGTTGTGTGTATCTTCTGTCCGTATCAATAAAGTGAGAGTTGCCGCCATCAATAACAATATCATCTTTTTGTAAAAGTGGTACCAACTCTGCAAGTACAGCATCTACAATTTTACCGGCAGGCACCAGCAACATAATTTTTGCAGGCTTCTCCTGGCTATCAACCAATTGTTGCAAGCTTGCAGCCACTGTAACCGATTTACCTGCAGCTTCAGTACTAAGGCGTTGTTGCTGTGCCACATCACGATCGTAACCACAAACAGCAAAGCCATGATCGGCAATATTCAGCACCAGGTTTCGCCCCATGGTGCCAAGGCCAATCATTCCAAATTGAGCTTTGGTCATAAAATTTATCTATTAATAGGTGTTCTAGTTAAAACTGAAAATTCCGCTTGTGGAAAAGGCTCGAAGGCTTAAAAAAAATGCGTAGCATTTTTTTTGCTTCGTGCCTTAGCTCAATGTCATTAAGTTAAGTACTTCGTAAAAATCTCACCCCAATGAGCTACGCTCGTTCCCTTCGCTTTGCTTGCGAACTCCAAAGGAGAGGGAATTGGAATTGGGAGCTTTATAATTTAAATACTCTTAACTTAATGATATTGGCCTTTGCACCTTTTTGGCAAACCTCTTTTCGCAGCAAAGCTGAGAAATTTATTTTCTTACATTCAATTGCAAAGAGCTTAATTTATTTATTAAAGTACTTTCCTATCACTGGCATTTTTGCCAATTCTTTTGCTTCTACCTTACCAACAAACCAGGTAAAGAAAATAAAGAGAGCAAAGCCTGTGCCCAAAGAAAAAAGTAAAGAACCCGATACCCATTTTACAAGCGCAAGGTGTAAAAAATAAATAAGCACCACCATGGTTATATAAGCAATTAATTTTTTTACAGCATAAGGTATGGGATAATATTTTTGCCCCAGCCAATAACTGCTTAGCATCATAAACAAATAACAGGTAAAAGTTGCAATGGCTGCGCCGGTGTAATGCAATCTCGGAATCAACAAAATATTTAAACCAATGGTAATGGCAGCACCACCAATTGTTATCATGGCACCAATGGAATTTTTATCGGTTAGCTTGTACCAAACACTCAGGTTATAATAAATACCGAGGAAGATGTTGCCCAGCGCCAGCAAAGGCACTACATCCAAACCTTCGGCCCAGCCTGGGTTTGCAAAAGTTATAAATATCCATTTAAAGGCATCTAAAAATAAACCGATGAACAAAAACATAAAGCAGCAGGCAATTACAAAAAATTTCATCACCCGTGCATAAGTGCGCTGTGCATTTTCGCTTTTACTCTGGTTAAAGAAAAATGGTTCGGCTGCCATGCGAAAAGCCTGTATCATAATAGTAATAAGCAACGCAATGCGGAAGATGTTTGCAAAAATACCCAACTCATGATCGGCCTGTTGCTGAGGCAAATCAACCACGTGGCGGTAAATTAAGCGGCTAAGCACATCGTTTATCATGCCGCCCAAACCAACAATAATAAGCGGTGCACTATAATGCATCACTTCTTTCCAGAGCTTAAAATCAAAACGGATTTTTATCTGTCTTATTTCTTTTGAAAGTACCAGCAGCGTAAACAAACTGCCGCACAGGTTGCCCAGCAGGTAATAACCCAGGCCAATATCTTTATTGTAAATATTTTTTAAAATGCTATCAGGGTTGCTTTCCAATATTTTCGGTATCACTCCCAGAAAAAGAATTACAACCGCTACATTTATTACAATGCCGGCAATACGTGCAAAGGCATAGCGTTTGGGCCGGTTCTCTTGTCGCAGTTTGGCAAAGGGCAATGTGTTTAAATTATCTACTGCAATAATGGCAATCATCCATAAAATATAATCGGGATGCTGGTTAAGATCAGCAACATTAACAAGCGAATCTTTAAAAAGCAATAAAATGACTGTAAAAAAAATACTGCTGAATAAAAGCGAAAGCGAAAGTGTATTATACAATTTTTGTTTATCGTGGGTTTGAGAAAAACGGAAATAAGCCGTTTCTAACCCATAGGCATACAACACATTTAAAAATGGGATGATGGTGTACACCTGCACCAGATCGGCAGTTTTTTCGGGCATGGCAACAAAAAAAGGCAAAGCCATATTCATCAAATAACCCAGAAAGCGGCTTGCAATGGTAGGTACGCCATACCACAAGGTTTGTCCTGCTAATTTTTTAATGCCGCTCAACTATATTTTAAATTTAAGTTTCAAATTTACCCTTATAATTTTTAATACAGTTGAAATAATGAACCGTGATGCAAATAATAAGTTAGCCTGTTGGTGGAGTTAATTCTTTATTGCCTCGTAGAGGCTCAAGATTGGTAGAATAATTAAAATTATGGTTAAAAATGCCGTAGGCATGATAGATTACTGAGATTTTCTATCATGCCTACGGCATTTAATTTACGTTCTTATTTATTTTCTACCAATCTGTTGTCTCTATCAGGACTAATTAAATTAAATCCGCCAACGGGTTATGTTAACCCAAAAGATGTAATTATGATTGCTCCGTTTACCAGATTTCTCTGCCAATCTTTTTTCTAAAATCTTTCAAAGTGCCTACCCGTTTTTTAACTTCAATACGTTTTTCTTTGGCAGCCTTGCTGGGTTTGGTGGCTTTGCGGGGTTTGGGTTTTATAAGTGCCTTGTTTACCAGCACATTCATTTTTTCAAT
>JAYURR010000152.1:0-35076 GCA_043756605.1 Chitinophagaceae bacterium | reverse complement strand
TGGGTTAACTATCTTACAGTTCTTAAATAAATTTATAAACAACCAACCGGTAGGCAGAGTTAAGCATACATTAGCTAATTAACTCCGCCAACGGGTTATTCTTATAAATTTTCTATACCAATTTTGGGGGCACCAGTAAATGATGACAAAATACAAGATATTAAATATGCGGGATTAGGGGCAATTTTTTTATATATTAAATCTGAAAAATTAATAAAGGAAAGTATCCTAAGAAAATTGGCAGTGCAAATCGAAGGGGATTTCAAAGATATTTCTATTAACTACATTTTTAAGAAGGGTCAACATTTTTCTAAAAAGGCTGTCTTGTTAGAAGCTGATAGAAGCCAAAGGCGTACCATGACACACTATCTTAAACCTATATATGCTGGAATTAATTTAGTGGCTAAACAATTGAATGAGAAACTAAAGCAAAATGTTGGAAATAAAAATAGCATTCAACTTGCAACTATTTTGGAATTACAAGGCGGCATACTTAACCATATTGGTGAAATTATGCAGTTAAGCCCAGGCGAAATTAACTATGAGTATAATGAATTTGCAAAAGTAAAACTGACTACTTTTCTAAAGTATTTGTATATCAGAGCGGTATTTATTGGAGACTTTATTGATTTCTCAATTATTCAAAATTATACAGAAGAAGATATTCAAATAATAAAGGAATGTGCAACGGCGCTCCCTGTGTTTAAGGGAAATGATTTTGACAGACCAGCTTCAGCAAATATCTCTTCATTGTTTGATAAGGTTTTGAGCTTATCACAATTTAAACTTTGCTTTATTTCGGATACTGATAATCTATTTATTAAACTTCCTAAAAAAAATGCAGATAAGAATTTACTTGCCAGTATAATAATTCAGTTTTCATCAGCAATAATAGATAACTACAAAAAACACTGGATAAAGTCAAGTTTAATACTCAGCACTAAAATACCGGCAGTGTATAAGCTGTCTGTTTTTACTAAAAAAATTGATGACGATAGAATTGAGCTTTATTTTTTTCAAAACAAAAACACTAATGGATATGACCGTAATATAGTTGATGAAACAAATGAAATTTATGCGGCTCCAATTAAAAATGGCTTCATTCTTAAAGACATAAAAATTGAAGAGGATAGGATTGGATTAGCGGATATTCGAAAATTATTTCAAAAAGCCGATTTAAAATATGAAATATATACTAAAGAATTTCCAATTACAAGCGAACAGATTAATGCGGTAACAAATACAGTTAAAATTATTATAGAAAAAGAGCCTGGTCGTCTTTTTTTTCAAAAGATAAGTTTTACCAATTCTAATAAATTTATAAGTTATGAAAAAACATAGTTTTCTAATATTAGATGATGAGAATTCTGATAGTAATGTTTTGGGCTGGAAAAGAGTAGTATCTCTGTTCTTAAAGCCAAAAAAATATTTAATAGAAAGTGCAATTCCTCAGTTGCAAGAAGGGATTAATAAAGTAATAGGCGTAGATAATATTGACATAATATATTTTCAGCCTGGTGTTTATAATTATGATAGCATATGCGAAGAACTTATGGATGATGATTTTCAAAATGCTATAGATGTTTTTTTTATAGACATAAAATGGGATAATGTTGATGCAATAAAAAACACAGTAGTTGAAATGCAATCTATTGAAGGTTTTACAATAGATATGCTTAAAGCCGGTCAAATTCCCTTCACAGTTGCAGGGATAAATTTATTAAATGTTTTAAAGAAATCAGATAAACCAAAAATTATATTTTCAGGTTCGGATTTGACCTTGGATTTTAGAAAATATTTTTTATTGTTTTCTAATAGGCTAATTGTTAGTGATATTATTATTGGAGAACTAATAGAAGGAGAAAATAGCTATTCAGAAACTATTGAAAGCAAGATTGCAGAGTATCTGCAAAAAAAGCAAATTAGCATAATAAATAGGCAAACTGCTGCGAATATCGAAGCTATCAACTCAATCATTGATTCGTCAAAATTAAAACTTGAAACAATTACTAAACTTTTAATTCCGAATGACGGGGTAGATACAGATCCGAATAATTGCTGGAACCTAAATACTTTATTTCCTCAACAAATAAATGAGATACTGAGCAATAGTAATGTTAATGCTAATAAAAAATATATAAAAGAAGTTGTAAACGAATTAAATTTTAGAAAGCTTTATAAATGGATTGTTGGTGATCACGGAGGCTTTGACGGTAAGTTTATTACAGAATTGATGACTGATCAAAGGGATAAAATTATTAATCGTTTAAATATTTTAGATTATTTAGAAAACTCTCCCAATTTAATAGTATCAGGTAAAGCAGCCCAATGTTACAAATTGTTTAGGCCGTTAACGGACATATTTGCTTTTGAAAAAGATTGCATAGAAGATATCAGAAAAAAAATTGGAAATAACTTGCCCGATATTCCTAACCTCCAAATTAATTATATAACAGTAATAGAATCGAAAAATCCACCAGTTCAGGTGTCTTTCAAGCATGAAGGAATTACTAAGCAACTGGGCCTAAATTTCGGTGTGTATATTGGCGACATTTACTTTGCGTATCAATGTATAAAGGGGAATAATAAACACAATTTAACTACTCCGCCAGATGGGTATCTGCCAGAAATAAGTATTACTTTAAATTTTAAAAAGGATTTAGAAAATAACGATGTTCCTGATTCTTTGATTATAGCTATAGCTATCGCTACAGATAATGAACTTTTTCAAAAATGGGAAAATGGAAGCAATCCCATAAATAGGCAGAAAGATAATATTGACAAGATTTTAGAAAAGCACCCATTCAATATTGTACTTAATGAACAGTCTATTGAAGATTTTGTATGCTTATTTTGCAATAGGTATCAAGCTGACATTGAAATTCAAATTGGTAAAAAAAGATTAAAAGTTGATAACAAGAGAATAACTTCTATTGAGGATTCTGAGTCAAATAAAACCGAATTTATTTTTACGATTAAACCAATATGACGATGATGAAAATCACTATAATAGATAACACTCCAACGAGAAGCTCTAAAATTAAAAATGGCCTTTCTGTGTTAACTAATGTTGAAGTGAATGTTATTCAAGAAATCAGCAATATAGAGTTAATTCCTTCATTTAAATCATTACTCTATTTAGTTCATAAGGGCAATGATAATGTAGCGGAGTTTATAAACAGTTTAATTGTTAAAGATGATAGTTGTTACATTGTTATTTTTTCAGGCAGTGGAATAAAACAACCTGTAATGAATATAAATTTATCTGAAAGAATTTTTAATGTAAAACAAGTATTAAATACAGGTGATGAATCAAATGTTATTGAGCTTTTGAATGGGGTAATTAAAATACTATCTACTTTTTCTTCTGCGCCAATTCAATTGGAGAAATTAACAGCCTTGTTTGGCTTCGATATAAGGCTTGAAGAACTACTTCTCCCATTTATTATAGCTGACCCTACTAAGAAGGATAAAGGCTTAAAAGTGGCAAAAGTAACCTTACAAGAGTATGTAGATACACTTATCAATTCTATAAATAATTAATGAATTTAATCTTCATTTCAAATATTGAATTTACTAAGCCGGAAATTAATGGCTACAGTACTGATAATGCTATTGCCACTATGAACAAAAGCATTATATCGATATTTGAATTGCTGTGTCAGGTTGAGCAGAAAGGGAATAACATCTTTGTTATCGATGTGCATTGTTGTTTCAGCGAAACTAAAAAGATGCAAGACCAAGGCGGAGTTATTATTTACCGTCACTTACTTAATCTTTTTAAAGACAATCAATATAATTTAAAAGTGATTTTTTATTCTCCTGTTTCAAAGGACGGATTGATCGAAATAAGTAAGGGTGAAAATTATATTTTAAACTTGTTACCATTTATTGATTGTAATTACGATGGTCAATTTGAAATAGACCTAAAAAGATTACTTTTTGCAAATTCATTCCCACAGTTTAATAATGCTTCTGAAAATCTATTGAGTGGATGGGCTATAAATAAAAGAAATTGCATAAAATCAATCTGTCCTGCGAAGAATAAAAACGAAAAAGGAAAATCCAGAAGGATAGTATTTATTGATGACCAGATAAAAGAATGGGAAAAAACTTATCGTGAAATATTTGAACCCAAATCGGACTTGAAATTTTTAGAATACAAGAAAGGCCAACCACCAGTAGGTAATTTTAGTGCAGATAAATTAGATAACCTGAATAATCACACAAAACAATCTGCATTAGTTGTTTCTGATTTTTACTTAGAAGAAAACCACGAATCAAACAATTGGATGAATAGCAAGGATCTTTCCCTTAAAAGTGGGTTCCGGCTATTTCAAACCATAAAAGGCACAAAAGATAGTGATGGCATTCATAAAGGAGTTCCTTTTGTAATGCATACGTCAAGTAACAAAATTCAGTATTATAAATTTTTAGATGCTAATGGAGTTGATAACTGGTTAGTGAAAGACACAAGACCGGATGCTTCTGCAAATGAAAAAGAAGAAAATTACTTTGCTTTCAAAAAAATAATCGAAGAGTTTACAGTTGAGCCAAGTGCAGAGTATTATGCAATGCTTAAAAAATATTGGGAGCGAATACAGGATATTGAAGCTATAACAAACAATTTAGAAAAAAGGTGGTGGTATTCCGCAACATCATCCTCGGATAAAGAAAATATTAATACTAAGAATGGCTATAAAGAGTGTAGAAATGCAAATATTGATAACAAGCACGAGATAATCAACCTGCTTAAAGATTCTTGGATGACTATAAGAACCAATCTAAATAGGGAATCACTTTTTGCTGAAAATATTGGCAGTGTGGATAGAAATTTTACAGCAGCGTCAGTATGCTCTAACTTAGGTAAATTGTTTGAGTTTTTTGGCTTTAATCAGGGGATGTATTTAAATACTTACTTCAAGTTTCTTTTTTGTGTGAGGAACATAGGTAGCCACTATAAGAACTATAAAGATTTAGAATTGAATGATGCTTTGATTTATTTTGATTGTTGGTTGACTGCTTTAGAAAAAAAGGATACTAAAGTTGCAGAGTCTTTTAAGACACTTTATGCGGAAGAAGAGTTTATACTTCAAGGGAAAACACACTATGCAGATGATTGTTTTACTAATGGGCTATTGTTTATTTATATTCAATTTATGAATGGGTTTCATTTGAGTGAAACAACTATTGCATACAAGATAATGGTTGAACGCATTGAATGTTTATTAAACAAAGCTGACAAAAATTTGCTGACAAAAGAAATTGAAGCGGATTTTTATAATTCAACGGGTCTTAAATTGCTCATAAAACCAACACAGGTAAAATATAAAAATGGAAACAGAAATGAAGTTGAAAATTATAATCGTATTGCAAGTAATTGGGTAAACGGTGGGCGTCAGTATAAAATAATTTCTGAACAAGATGGAAGACTTTACATAACTAACAATGGCTAAAAATATATTACATATCTGCAATTCAAATACTGCTAAAACTTCTGGCTGGCTAAGTATTAACTCAATTGTAGCTTTGCAGGAAATAAAGGAAGATTGTGATACTATTTATTTGCTCAATATTCATTTAACTTGGGAAGGTAACAAACTAAGTAGCAACTTCGGTTTTGATATTGCTAATCTTATTCGGACAAAAAAAAAATCAAAAGCCCCCATTATTTTCTATAGCCCCATTCAATCTAATTACTTTGAAAAGAAAAGTAAAAAGGAAATTAAATACAAAATTCTTTTCGGCAGGGGGTCGGCTTTTATTGATATGCCATTTAAAGATGCGGCTCTAACAAAATTGGCAGATGTGATTGAGCCATTGAGTAATGCAGCTTTGCATGATGTAGCCACAATGCTTTGTGACTTGAAAGGTATTGTAATTGATAAACTAAACCACGATTTGAAAATTGAAGCAGATGTAGATTCAGTAATTGCAAGTGTATCACCCTACCTCTCTAATAAGCAAAAAGAATTAATTGGCTTAGATGCTTTTGTTGTAGAGATAAAAAGTATAAAAGAAGGAGAAACTAAGGAAAGTTTTGACAAAGTAAAAAGAGATTTTATAAATACCTGTATTGATGAATTAACGGAAGCAGGGAAAGGCAAGTCGAGAGTCAAAGCCACCAAGTACAAAGTCTTAGTGATTGATGACTTACAAGCTGAAATTGAAAATGCAAAATCATTGCTAAAAGAAGATTTCATCATTGCAGAAGCAACTACCGGAGCAGAGGCAATTGGTATTTTAAAAAAAGATGTAAAGAATGAGATTGTAGCTGTTATTTCCGATTGGCGTTTATTCACAGATGCAAATCAAAATTACTGGCAGCCCTTACAGGGATATGAAGTTTTGGATTTTGCTGCTAACAACGGAATAAGAAGTTTGTTTGCACTCACTTCACAGGCAGATTTTGTGGTGCATCATTTACGTAATCTTATGGGCATTCGTTTTTCCATGTTCAAAAAGGAAAACCTAAAAACCCCTGACCAGGGTAGAGTTTTTTCGGATGTATTGTTTGAGGCATGTGAACAAGCGGTACAGTTAAGATGTGCAATTCCAAAATCAGTAAATTGGGTTAAATCAGAAAATAAAGGAAGAAATGCAAATTACACCTCACTGCACCAGCAATATATTGAAAAGTGGAATGCTGAAAACAGAGATACATACTTTAGTAGTGTTGAAGAAATGTGTAATGATATTTGGACTTATCTTGAATCTGTAAGGCCCTCAAAATATAAAGGTGTTTACACCTTGAAAGCTAAATATGATTTAACACTATCGCCAACTAAACCAGAACTATTCCCTGTTTTAGTTTTTAGACGAATATGGATGGCGTTGTGGTATTCAAAAAATACTACAAATAATTTATCCCGTGAAAGCATCACTGAATCATTGGAATTTTGTTATGAAGTAATGTTTACAGGCATGAGTAAGAAATATGAATCCAATAGTCCTGGCGTAGAATTAAATAAACTTTGTTTGCTTACCAATGAAATACTGGCAGTAAAAATGTTACCGGAAGAAAAGGACTGGCTAATAAAACAAGGATTGATTGAAACTGAATAATGCAGGATAATTAACGACTTTATAATATTGTATTGTGAAAGGGAAAAATAACAAAACTGATAACAGAATAATTGCAGATAATTCACTCCGAAATATATTTGCATCCGAAACAACAACCCAAAAATAATAACCAAAAGGATAATGGAGGATAATTAAGACCTCAATACTTTTGACCCGTTCTTTGAAGTACTTCTTAGGAATTTGATTTAAGCGAATGAGGCTTTGAACAATTGCGTTCAAAGTAATACAACTCTGAAAAAATTCGTTCACTTAATATCAACTGCTATGAGTATTTCAAAATTTATCTACACAACAGGTGGTGCTCAACCAAATGTAATTCAACATTGCAATGAGGATACTCAAAAGCAATACAAAAACTTAGGGTGGTCGGTAGTTTTATGTACTGGTATTGCTGGTATATCAGGTGCAGATATTACTCATCAGTATACACCATCTATTACTATCACTGTCCTTGGTGCAGTATTCTTTGCCCTGCTTACTTTCAGTTTTGACTATTTTATTAATACGAGCAATTCTAATAAAATAGCCCCTAAATTATTAAGGATACCTGTTGCATTAGCAAATGTATGTATTGGTACAGCAGCCTTAATGGTAATGCTCAATCAAACAAAAATTGATAGCAAACTTCGTTTGCAAAACACCAATAAAATTACGGTGTGCGACACTACCTACCAATACGAAAAGACACAACGCTATGATAGCTACATGGCAAAGAAAAAAGAAAGAGACCAATACTATACAGATGTGTGCTTGCCTGAAGCTAAGAATGGCTATCCTGGCAAGGAGTTCCAACGAAAATTCCAGTTATGCAAAACCACCGATAGCAGCTTATCTATTGAAAAGGCATTATTAGATTCAGCCGAAACAGCATTTTATCAAACCTACCAAACCTATAAAGAGGCACTTAAAGCTGTCAACACTGCAAGCTTTCCTGAAAAATGTGCCGAGTTACCCAGCATTTTCAAAGAGAATTGGTTTACACTTTTGATAGCTATTTGTGTGTTTATTGTAAGCTTTTATATAGAGTGCCAAAGTTTGATAATGAAATTCAGTATCAACAAAAATGATGCTTACCACACAACGCTTACGTTATATAATACCCTGCATAAAACTAATTTAGAAGATAGGCTTAAAAAAATGACCGAACATCTTCTTAAACTGAATAGGCTAAAAACAGACCAAATTAATACCGATGAAATAACAAAGTGGGCTACCGATAAGCTAAACTCAACACTTACTAAAGCACCGGTTCATTATAAATTAAACGAGTACAAAAGAATACTCAATGAAAATGGAATGCAAGAGCTTAGTAGCGAAATAGCCAATATTCAAAATACTATTACAGATACTTCGGATATGGAAAAAGCGATGAACCATTTAATTAACAACATAAACAGGAACTGATATGAAAAAGTTAATTCAAAAAATCAAAGCGTTTTATCAACGTAAAGGCTACGAACCTAATCTAAGTCAGGAGCCATGGGATACGGCTACTACAAACATAGATACAGCTAATGGTAACAATACAACTTCAAGTTTTGAAAAGTTAAAACCTTCAAAAGATATTGTAGAAATGCTCCTTACAGCAAAAAATGAGGTAGATGCCTTTGAAAAAACAATTAAAATTTTAAAACAAAAGGTAGAAGTATGAGACAGAAATTTTACATCCTATTGGCTCTGATAATTGCCAGCACACTATATGGTACTTACAGTTCCTACAAAATGATTATACAAAACCGTACACCATTTACCATAGAGTGTGTTGGCAAAAAGCTAAACCCCAATCAGGTAATTGCTTTTAGCAATTATAATAAAACAAACCAGGATACTATCTATTTGGGCTTTGAACAGAGTAAGGTTATTATGCCTTCCACCTTAGGTTGGCTGTATTTTGACAAGGATTCAAAGCAATATGTGGTACAGAATAATGTTTGTGTGTTTAACCCAAGCAAGGGGATACCAGCCAATTACTTTCTTCCGTTTTGCCACACGTTAAACGATGGCTTTTTGGAAAAGGGTATATACTTTGGTAACGATAAAATAATTGATGAAAAGACGCTTTTAGATAGAGGAATTAAATATAATTCTGCTGTTGGTGATAGAGAAAACAGGGTAAGTGTACAGTTGTTAAAGCATAATGGTAGCGATTATTTACAATACAAAGATGATGGCATTAAGGTAAAATATTTGGTGCAAAGCAATAAGCAAAACACCTACGATGTTTTCTTAAATAAGGCTGTAAAATCCACCAGCCAATTTATATTCTCTTTTACAAACACCACAACCGATACAGGACAGTATAATATTACAATTTCGGCTACCACCTTAACCCATGAATGTGAAGTAAAAGATGCAACTGGCAAAACAATCAATACCCTTTCAGGAAGTTCATCAAAATTTGATATAAGTGGCTTTTTATTTGAAGTTACACCAAAGTACACTGTTGGATTTGTAATAGTTTATTGTTTGTTTTTTTTAGCTCTTTTGTGTTTTCAATGTTACTTTTTATTCAAATCAACTAAGTCCGTTAGTCCACCAATATTTTCATTATTCAGTATTAGAATTTTGTTGAACTGTATTGTGTTTTTAGCTACTCCTGTATTTGTTACTGCTTACTATTTGGGCGATGGTAGAATTTGGTATTTAGCATTGGTTTTATTTTTAAACGCCTCTTATTTTACATCAAAAGCAATACTCCACAACTTTAACTTGCGTATCAATTCAAAACTATTTGGGTATTCATTATTTGCAGTAATTGCAATACTTACTGCTTTCATTTGGAAGTTTACTTGGAATGAGTCCTTGTTTGGCAGGATACCCATTTTGCACATTCAAAAACTAATAATCCTGTTACTTATTATTGCTTTACAGCACAGTTTTTTCAGCAAGGTTAAATTCGGTAATTTTTATAAATTCATCATCCTTGTTTTATATTCTTTAGGGTTGTCATTGCTTACCAAAGATATAGGCAGTTTTATCTATGCCACCTTGGCATTTGTGTTAATTGAGTTAATTAGAAAGACATTAAAACTCAAATATTTTTTATTATGCTTTGTTGGATTGGTTGCAATTGTTTTCACTGTATATAAAACCAATCCTACTTTACTGTGTGGCGATAAAACATATCGTATAATAGCCCCTTTCACAACACCAGAAAACCCCAGCGTAATTACAGCTAAGGAAGCAGACAAAGAAACATACAGCACGCTTGTTTTTAATCTTAAAAATATATTTTCCTCGAACGAACCACATTTTAATGATGTAGTTGTGCCCGGTAGTATGCGAACCACACTTCATTCCGACTTTGCTTTTCATTGGGCATTTTCATTTGGTGGTTTTGTGTTCCTTATAATTTTTTTACCTGTACTTCTACTGCTTGTAAACGAATTGTTATTACTGCTATTCCTATCCATAAGGGAAGTGAAAATTAGCAACAGCAAGTACTTTGCACTACCCCAAACAAAAGAAAGTGAGTTGATTCGTTTCTTTCTTGCTATGACGATAATTCAGTTTGTCTTGCCGTTATTAAACAATATACTTTTAGTTCCTCTCACTGGTCAAAGCTTGCCAGCACTCTCAATTTCTAATGTAGAAATATTTTTCCTAATTGTATTACTTCTATGTATAAGCAGTGTATTTACAAATAAAAAATATATTACTGAAAAAGGAGTATCTAAATATCTGTATGGGGATGCTAAAAACAGTATAAAATTTGTAATCACTTTTTTTATCGTGGCTTTAGTAGCTGGGTTTGCCTACAAAGCTATATCCTTAAAATATACTGATAAGTCTATGCAATGGACAAAACACATTAACGATCAAGATGTAGCAGTGAAAAAAAATCTACCTGATGCAAATGATAAAGATGCTATAGTTGCATTTGCCAAAAACATTATCGGTAATGAGAACCTAACCGTGGTATCAAATACTAAAAAAAGCATTTTAAAAGAATTAGCCAGTTTATATTTTGCAGGTAAGCCATATAACCAAACGGTTTATGAATCAAAAACATTTGCAAACAGTACGGCTAAGTTGCTAAACCAAATGTCGGTTGATTCTCTGTTTAATGAAAAATCAAAATTAATATCTGGTATATTTCATCCCTTTGGCAATGTGTATTCTTATTTCCAAAAAGTAAATAACAAGCCATATAACTCTGTATCTAATTCATATTATAGTTCCATACCTCTTAATGCACAAACAATAGATGCCGATTTAACAGCACTTTGCAGTAAGGCATTGGAAACCCATTTGCAAAGCATTGGTATTGCCTCAAATATTGGCTCTGTAGTAATTGTTGAACATAATAGTGGAAGTATAATTACCAATGCTACATACCCACTTAATGCGGAAATTAATAGCAATGAAATCTATTACCTCTGCGGGTCATTAAAAAAAATGTTGATTGCTTACAGTGCATTGCAAATTAATCCAGCAGTAAAAAAACAACAGTACAATAATAAATCGTTTAAAGAATTTATTCAAACCTCTGACGATGATTATGCAGCCAATTTATTGAGAATATCATTACTCACAAACAAGGATAAGTTAAATACCATTTTGACAAACGACTTTGAATTGCCTTTGTTTTCAAATTTGGACGACAGTTATCTTGATGTAATGCCTACGGATAACGATTTTACTAAAACATTAGATAGAAACAATACTATCTATCGCCAAAGTATTGGACAACAAAGACCATACAAGTTTATAGACATAATGAAATGGTACAGCCGTTTTGCATCAGGAAAAAAAGTGGAATTGAACTATTCTTTAGATAAAAAAAATTACGAAGCTGTGTCAATGGATGGTGCATATAGAGCCTATTTAAAAGAATGTTTTAATAGTGTTTTGTTTGGTTCTCCTTCTAAGGGCAAACAACCAGGCACAGCGTCAAAAGTGAAAGGGCCATTAGTACAAAACGGAATAAATATTAAAAATTTATTTTGCAAAACAGGTACAGCAGAAAGGTCTGATAAAAAAGGAAACGCATCAAGTTCATTTGTCATTTGTAACGATATGTACACCATTGGGATAATGTTGAAAGGTAATATTCCAAGCAATAAAGAAAACTATTCAGCGAAAGATTTATTTGTTTCTATTATACCAATTTTGAAGAAATATGAGATATTAAAATAACCTAAAACTATGTATTATGTATCCTTCAGGATTTGATACAACTTTTGGAAATATCCAATAACTTTGTTCGATAACAATCCTTTGGGGACCACAAACAGATTAAAGTCTTTCATGTATTATCAAGGTTTTTTGCATTGTTAAATAGTACAGCGTATGATATCGGAAAAATACTAAAACTTAATAGTTAACTTTATAGAAGCAATCAATATGGCTGTTATATTTTCAGAATGAAGCGAATTTTATTTTTAATATTGCTTATTTCAAATTTTACCTACAGCCAGGTAAACAAGCCACAACATGATCCTCCCCAAGTTATAAATGCCTATACAGAAGTATTGGCTTATGATATTTGCAGCAATTCAATTTCTGTATCTGATGCAACATTATTTAACCCCGGCGATACTGTATTAATGATTCAGATGAAAGGGGCTATTATTGATACCAGCAATACCCCGGCCTTTGGAACCATATTGGATTATGGCAATGCCGGCAATTACGAGTTTAATTTCATCAGTGCAAAATCGGCCAATAAATTAAGCTTCTTAAATAAACTTACCAGGGCTTATAATATACCCGATGGTGTGGTACAATTGGTAAGGGTTCCCAAATATAAAAGCGCCATATTTAGTGGCGGGTTAACCTGCCCCCCCTGGGATGGTACCAAGGGGGGTATTATAGCAGTGTATTCACAGCTCAGGTTAACTTCGGTAGAAGATATTTTTGCCTCTGGTACCGGCTTTAGGGGAGCTAGAGGAAACAATGCTGCTAATTCAGCCGCCAACTGTGGTCAAAATAATTATCATTACCCCGCAACCAGTCAGTATGCCGCTTTAAGGGGAGAGAGTATAGGCAGTGTTTCTCAAAATTTAATAAAAGGTAAAGGAAGTTTAGCAGGCGGTGGTGGTGGTGGCAACAGCCATAATAGTGGCGGTGGTGGCGGTGGTAATGGTGGCAGTGGGGGTTATGGGGGCTATCAATCGGATAGCTGTGCCAATGCTCCTTTTGATAACAGGGGTATTGGCGGAAAAAGTCTTCAATATAGCAGCACGGTAAATAAAATATTTATGGGAAGTGGCGGTGGTGCCGGCCATGTTGATAATGCCAGCGGATTGGTACCTGAAGGTGGTAATGGCGGCGGTATTGTTATTATTATTACAGATGATCTTGAAATGTCGGGGGAGGGTATTGTTGTAAATGGCGATGAAGGTAGAACCTGTGGTGCATTAAATTGCAATGATGGCAGTACCGGCGGTGGTGCAGGCGGTACCATTTTGTTAAATATTTCTGCGGCATCGAGCAATTTTACAATAGAAGCCAATGGCGGTAAGGGTGCTGATGTTTTTGATGCAATTCTGCCTGGTGGCAGGGCTGGCCCCGGCGGCGGCGGTGGTGGTGGGGTTTTAATTACTACAGCAAATTCATTACCAACCAACATAACTTTTCTGGCAGATGGTGGAGCTAATGGTGTAATTCAGCAGGATGCAAATAATGCCTGGGGGGCTACTGCCGGTAATAGCGGTGTAGCACGTTTTAATCTGGTGCTGCCATGGGATACTGTTTTATTTAAACCAAATATTGATTCGGTAAGGTTTAGCGATAGTGTTAATTACTGCAATAATATTCAGTTTAAAGGATTAGGTTTTACAAATACCTATCCGGTTGCATCCTGGCAATGGTATTTTGGTGATGGAGGTACTGCTAACACACAAAACCCGGTTCATAATTACAATGCAGCGGGTAACTATAGTATAAAATTAATTGTTACAGATATTAATGGTTGTAAAGACAGTATTGTAAAAACAATAAATACAGCAGGCCCTATGCTTGCCAATGCAGGCATTGATACTGCTTTTTGTGTAAGCGGACAAAAAACATACACTTTAAGCGGAAGCGGAACAGGTACTTATTTCTGGACACCCGCTGCTGTGCTCAATAATAATACTTTACAAAATCCAACAGCAACCATCAGCAACACAACAAAATTTTACCTTACAGTTTCAAATGGTGCCGGCTGTGTTGCCATTGATTCTGTTACCATAACCATCAATCAAAACCCCATTGTAAAAACTTTAGCAGATACAACCATTTGTAAAAATGCCTCTTTACTGTTAACTACAGGCGGGGCATTAAATTATAACTGGAGCCCTGGTATATATGTAAGCGATTCAACCATAGCCAGCCCACAGTATATTGATACAGCGGCCCATACTTTAATAGTTACCGGCATCGCATTAAATGGCTGTATGGCAAAAGACAGCATCAATATATCTGTAAACACCAGGGCAACATTTATTGCACCGGAAAGTAAAACAATATGCCGGGGTTCTTCGGTACAACTAAACGGTAATAATGGAAACTCATTTCAATATCTGTGGAGTCCTGCTTTGTATTTAAATAATGCGGCTGTTATAAATCCTGTTGCCAATCCGCCAGTTACAATTGCATACACTTTAAATGTTTACGATAATATCTGTAAGAACGAGAGCAGTTTTTTGGTTAATGTTACTGTACTTGCGCTGCCAATTGTAAAGGCATCAAAAAGTAACGATCTGAATTGTAACAAACCGTTTGCTCAGTTACAGGCAAGCGGAGCACAAAAATATAACTGGTCTCCTGCCTATGCACTCAGTAACAACAGTATTGCAAATCCAATTGCCAACCCTGCTTTTACTACAACCTATTATGTGTATGCAACAGACAGTACCATTTGTGTTGGTACCGATAGCATTACTGTAATTGCAGATTTTAAAAAACATGGCATTATACTTCCAAACAGTTTTACTCCCAATAACGATGGACTTAATGATTGTTTTGGAATACGGTATTACCGTGATGTTCAGGATCTTGAGTTTATTATTTTCAACAGGTATGGCAACATAGTTTTTAAAACAAATAGTGTAGCAGTATGCTGGGATGGTAATTATAAAGGTAAACCAGCAGCTCCGGGCAATTATGTATATTTTATTAAAGCAAAAACTTTATGTGGCCAAGTGGTAATGAAAGAAAGTATAATGCTGATCAGGTAAAATTAATGTCATTACTTTAAAATCCAAACTGTAACTATTGTAACACTCCTTTTCTTTTATTAATCTCATCTTTGCCCTTACAAATAAAAACCATGGAAATACCGGGATATATTTTAACCATAATTGTAGGAATATCGCTGGGCTTAATTGGCAGTGGCGGTTCTATATTAATGGTGCCCATATTGGTTTATGTATTTGCATTAAACCCGGTGTTGGCAACATCGTATTCTTTATTTGTTGTTGGCAGCACTTCATTGGTTGGCGCTTTTAATAATTACCGCAAAGGGTTGGTAAATATTAAAACAGCTTTACTGTTTGGTTTAACTTCTGTGTCCACTGTTTTTATTACCCGCAGATTCATCATGCCACAAATACCGGATGTGATTTTCAGCATTGGGAATTTTCAGGTAAACCATGATTTAGCTACCATGGTTTTATTTGCCGTTTTAATGTTGATGGCATCTTTTGCAATGATTAAAGGAAGCAGAGAAAATACAAATGCCGGTACAAACAATTCATCAGCAAATACAATAAAACTTTTGCTATTTGGGATTTTAGTGGGATTAACAACCGGTTTCCTGGGCGCCGGTGGCGGATTTTTAATCATCCCGGCATTGGTGCTTATTTTAAAAACACCTATGAAAATGGCAATAGGCACATCGCTTTTAATTATTGCATTAAATTCTCTGATTGGTTTCACCGGCGATTTAAATCATATCAATATCAACTGGAAATTTTTAATCAGCATTTCGCTAATAGCCATTGCAGGTATTTTTATGGGTGGCGCATTGGCTAAAAAAATTGAAAGCAATAAACTTAAAAAAGGCTTTGGCTGGTTTGTATTGCTGATGGGTATTTACATAATTATTAAAGAATTATTTGTGCAATAAATTGAAAATTATGCAAGATAAAAATGCTGAAGAAGAAAAGTGCTGTGTAGTAAGTTGTGATACTCCGCTGGGCGAAGCCTACTGGAACATTCAATACCAAACCAAAACAACCGGTTGGGATTTGGGCCAGGTATCGCCGCCAATAAAACAATATATTGATCAGCTTACCAATAAAAATCTCCACATATTAATTCCTGGATGTGGTAATACCTACGAAGCAGATTACCTGTTGCAGCAAGGTTTTACCAGTGTTACAGTAATTGATATTGCACCTGCTTTAATAGCTCAGTTAAAAAAAAAGTATAAACACAACCAGCATATAAAAATTATCCTGGGTGATTTTTTTAAACACGAGGGTGAATATGATCTGATATTGGAACAAACATTTTTCTGCGCCTTAAATCCGCCATTGCGTAAAGATTATGTTGCAAAGATGAATGAACTGTTGGCGCCGGGCGGCAAGCTGGTGGGCGTTTTGTTTGATAGAGAATTTGAAAAACAGGGCCCGCCGTTTGGAGGCTGTAAATGTAAATACGAGCCCATGTTTGAAAAGAATTTTATTTTTAAAACCTTTGAACCCTGTTACAATTCTTTCATTAAAAGAAAAGATTCGGAGCTTTTTATCAACCTGGTAAAAAAGTAGCTGATTAAAATCATGTTGCTTTGTTACTTAAGTTGCTCAAAAGAATATATTTAATGTAGAACTTCGCCCTGAAAAATTAAAAATACAATTATGCAAATTGAACAAATTTATACCGGTTGCCTGGCACAAGGTGCTTACTACATCACCTCAAATGGCGAAGCCGCCATTATTGATCCCTTGCGTGAAACGGCACCCTACATGGAACGCTTACATAAAGACAATGTAAAACTTAAATACATTTTTGAAACACATTTTCATGCAGATTTTGTAAGCGGTCATGTAGATCTCCGGAATAAAACCGGTGCCGATATTGTTTACGGCCCCAATGCAACCTGTGAGTTTGATTGTGTTTCTGCAAAGGATGGCGAAGAATTTAAGATAGGTGATATTACCATTAAAGTTTTACATACACCAGGCCATACTATGGAAAGCACCACCTTTCTTTTAAAAGATGCAGCCGGAAAAGACCATTGCATTTTTAGTGGTGATACGTTGTTTTTAGGCGATGTTGGCCGCCCCGATCTTGCACAAAAAGCTGCAGACATGACGATGGAAGACCTGGCTGGATTGCTGTACGAAAGTTTAAATAATAAAATAATGCCCCTGGCAGATGATGTAATTGTTTATCCGGCACATGGCGCCGGCAGTGCCTGTGGTAAAAATATGATGAAGGAAACAGTTGATACATTGGGCAACCAGAAGAAAATGAATTACGCCCTTAATCAGCCAAACAAAGAAGCATTTGTAAAAGCCGTTACTGATGGCTTGCAACCACCACCCGGTTATTTTGGTATGAATGTGGCCATGAATAAAAAAGGCTACCAAAGTTTTGAAACCGTTTTAAACAACGGAATGAAAATCTTAACGCCAGATGAATTTGAAGCTGCCGCAGAAAATACCGAAGCGTTAATTTTAGATACCAGAGACAATGCTGAATTTTATAAGGGCTTTATTCCGCAATCGATCAATATCGGTTTAAACGGCGATTTTGCTCCCTGGGTTGGTGCAATGATTGTTGATGTTAAGCAACCGATTTTGCTGGTAACCGATTTGGGTAAAGAAGAAGAATCGGTAACCCGGTTAAGTCGTGTTGGTTTTGATAAGGTGATTGGCCATTTGCAGGGAGGCTTTGCTGCCTGGCTGCAAGCCGGTAAAGAAGCCGACGTGGTTGACAGAATTACAGCAGAACAATTTGCAAAAGAATTTAAAATTGGCGAAGATAAAATTATTGATATCAGAAAAGATACCGAGTATGCTGCCGAACATGTTGATGAAGCATATAACAGGCCGCTGGCTTTTATTAACGAATGGGTAAAAGATATAAGGCCCGAAGAACATTTTTATATTCACTGTGCTGGCGGTTACCGCAGTATGATAGCAGCCTCTATTTTACAGGCTCGTGGTTACCACAACTTTACAGAGGTAGCTGGAGGTTTTAGCGCCATTAGTAAAACCGCTATACCTAAAACAAATTTTGTTTGCCAGAGTAAAACAATGCCTGCATCATTATAAAGCAGTTGGTTTAATTTCTTATTAGCCTGAAAAAATCAGTAGCATTTACCAATTGGCAAATGCTACTTTCATTTGTAACCTTTGTTACAGTAAATAAGAAATTCTAAAATTAAATTTGTAATTAAAACAGCAAAACTAAAATGGATATTTTAGCATGGATAAAACAGCCATGGCCCTGGTACGTGGCCGGGCCTTTAATTGGTTTAACAGTTCCGGTATTACTTATTATCGGCAACAAAGCTTTTGGTATAAGCTCATCGCTGCGGCATATTTGTGCAGCTTGTTTGCCGGCCAACATTCCCTTCTTTAAATATGATTGGAAAAAGGAAGTGTGGAATTTATTTTTTGTTGCAGGTATTTTTGTGGGCGGCGTTTTGGGGGCAAATTTTTTATCAAATCCCCAACCGGTGCAAATTAATGCTAACCTGGCAACAGAACTTTCTACTTATGGCATTACAGATTATTCTGGCCTGGTGCCCAAGCAATTGTTCAGCTGGCAATCACTGCTATCGCTTAAAGGATTTTTAATGATGGTTGTGGGTGGTTTTTTAGTTGGCTTTGGCACCCGCTATGCAGGCGGTTGTACAAGCGGCCACGCCATTATGGGCTTATCAACGCTGCAATGGCCTTCGCTGGTTGCCACCTGTTGTTTTATGGTTGGTGGCTTTATAATGGCCAACTTTATTTTACCTTTTATCTTATCGCTTTAAAAAATTATCATGCAAAAAAATACAATTGCAAATACCGATTTTGAAGTTCGTTCTTTAGATGCTATCTGTGTAAATGAAAGTAAATTAAATCACAAGTGGTATCACCATATCAAGTACCTGTTTGTTGGCCTGGCTTTCGGTGTTGTTTTTGTTAAGGCAGAAATCATCAGTTGGTTCCGCATACAGGAAATGTTTCGCCTGCAATCTTTTCACATGTATGGTGTAATTGGCAGTGCGGTTGTTGTTGGTATTATTTCGGTTTGGCTTATAAAAAAATTTAAGGTTAAAACAATTTATGGCGAACCTATAACTTTTCATCCTAAAGCATTTAATAAAGGGCAAATTTATGGCGGTTTATTATTTGGTTTTGGCTGGGCAATTACCGGAGCCTGCCCCGGGCCGCTGTATGCACAAATTGGTACCGGTGCTTATGTAATTTTAATTACTTTATTAAGTGCTGTTGCAGGTACCTGGGTATATGGTTACGTACGAGAAAAACTACCACATTAAAAATTGCAATATCTTCAAGTATGACAAATACCCTTGATAGTCTGGCGCATATTTTTGAGCCAGCTTTACTTAAAGAAATTCAACAGTTTGGCGTTATTCAGCATTTTAAAGAGGGAGACCTCATTATGGATTACGGTAAATACATCCGCATGATGCCCCTTATTTTAAATGGCACCATAAAAGTTTTGCGTATGGATGATGATGGTAATGAAATATTACTGTATTATTTATCCAGCAGCGAAAGTTGCTCTATGGCATATAGCTGTTGCATTGAAGTAAAAAAAAGTGAAGTAAAGGCCATCGCCGAAGATGATGTTGAATTAATTGCCATACCACATATAAAGTTAGACGAATGGTTGTGTAAATATCCCGGCTGGAAAAATTACATAATGCGCAGTTTTAATGAGCGTTTTATTGAGTTATTAAAATCAATTGAAAGTATTGCCTTTCATAAATTAGATGAAAGGCTGATTGGATATTTAAAAGAGAAAGAACGCATCACCGGCTCCGGTGTTATAAAAGTAACGCATCACCTTATTGCAGATGAACTGGCAACTTCAAGAGTGGTTATATCCAGATTATTAAAACAGTTAGAAAATAATAAACAGATTATTTTATACCGCAATGAAATAAAACTGCTGCCTGCATTGGGTTAATGTTTATTTGAGATTAGGATATTGCCAGGTGTTTTTTTGTGAGTTTTTATTCTGTGCCAGTAAAAATGCAATAGCCAAAAAATATAAGTCAATCCGGATATAGGGTGCCCATAATTTTCTGGCATAATAATTCCTATAACTTGCAAAATTTATAAATCCTTATCTGCAGATATGATAATATGCTTATTTATCTACATTAAAGTTGTAACTTAAATTATTGAGTTATTGGTTAAATTACCCAAACGCTGCGAAAACCTAAGAAAAATGCCTCCAAAAGATAATATACCAAATAAACAACTTGCATCATCAGGTGATAGAGTTTTCACTCAGTTTTCGTTATTAAACCGTCCGGAATTATTAAGTCTTACGGTGTTTTTTATTCTCTCCACCTTATTTGGGTTGCTAATTTTTCAACGGTATCAGCTAGCAGCAAAAACACATGAAAAAGAAGCCTTTGAAATTGTTCACCACGCAAAAGAACGTTTGCAGGAATCATTAACACACAGTTTAGCTGCCACCAAAATACTTACATTCATTATTGATAAAAATGGCACGGTAAATAATTTTGATTCTGTTGCCGCACAGGTGCTTGAGTCTGGAACAAATTTAGATGCGATAGAGCTGGTGCCTGGCGGTGTTATTAAATATGTTTATCCATTATCAGGAAACGAAAATGTGATTGGCTATAATATTTTGCAGGATACAGCAAGAAATAAAGAGGCTTATAGAGCTATTGAAAAAAAGAAATTTTTTTTTGCCGGCCCCTTTGAGTTAAGGCAAGGTGGTATTGGAGTTGTAGGCCGTTTGCCAGTTTACAGGCAAAATAAATTTTGGGGTTTTTCGGCCGTGGTAATAAAAATGGAAACCCTGTACAATACTGCCGGTATTAATACACAGGGAAATAAGGGCTATTATTTTCAACTCTCAAAAATAAATCCGGATACAAAAGCCGAAGAATTTTTTTTATCTCAGCCCAAAAATTTGAAGCACAGCCATACTGTTTCTGTTAATGTACCCAATGGCGAGTGGAAACTCTCGCTGAAAAGTGTTAAAGCCAACCAGGCTAATGGAGATATATTTTTATTTGCTTTGCTGGGTTTATTTTTAGCTGTTTTGGCAGCACTGTTAGCGTATAGGTTTGCCATAAGGCCTAAAAAATTAAATGAAATGGTGCTAAACCGTACCCATGAATTAAATGCCAGTGAAAGTAATTACCGCTCACTTATAGAAAGGGTATCTGACGCTTTTATTGCACTGGACAGCAATTGGAATTATACTTATGTAAATGAAAAAGCCGGGGAACTATTAGCAAGAGAACCACAAAACCTTATCGGAAAAAATATCTGGAAAGAATTTCCCGAAGGAATAAATCAAACCCTTTACTATGCCTACCACCGGTCCATGAAAACACAGGAGTATCAGTACCTGGAAGAATATTATGCACCGGTTGATAAATGGCTCGAGAGCCATATTTATCCATCAAAAGAAGGACTGACGGTTTTTTTTAAAGATGTAACCGATATAAAACAAATAACCCAGGCTTTAAAAAATAATGAAGAAAAATACCGCACACTTATTGAGCACGCCTCGGATGGAATAGTGATAACAGACCTGGAAGGCATTATTCTGGAAGTGAATAAAAGCATACAGCAAATGATTGGCTTTGCAGATGATGAAATGATTGGGTATCACTTAACAGATTTTTTACCCGAGGAAGATATAGATAGCAGGCCCCTGAGGATACATGAATTAATGCAGGGCAAAAGCCTCTTGTACGATAGAAGATTGAAAAGAAAAGATGGATCTTTTTTAGATGTGGAAGTAAATTCCAAAATGGCCAGCTCTCATACATTAATTGGTTTTATAAGAGATATTGCTGAAAGAAAACAGGCAGAGAGTGCTTTAAAAAAATCGAATGAAAGGTTTGAGCTCATAGCCAATGCAACCAACGATGCCATCTGGGATCATGACTATGAAAAAAATGAAACATGGGGCAATAACAAATTATTTGAATTGTATGGCCTTGAACCAGGCAGGCATAAAATTAATTTTGAAATGTTTTTGCAGCATCTCGAACCGGGGCAAAAAACCGGTATCGAAGAAAGGATGAATGCTGCCATTGAAAACAAAGAAATTTTTATTACAGAAACTTTCGGTTTTAAAAATACCAGCGGCCAGTACCGCACTTTTTACGACCGTGCATACATCAAATACGATGAAAACGGAAAGCCAGTAAGAATTTTGGGAGCAATGCAGGATATAACAGCAGCAGAAAAAGCTCAACAGCAGATTATTAAAGAAAAAGAACTTTCTGACAATATCATTAACAGCCTGCCCGGTATATTTTATCTCTTCAATCGAGCCGGTAAATATTTACGATGGAATAAAAACCTTGAGTTTGTTACCGGTTATACAAGTGACGAAATTAAGCATTTGCATCCATTGGATCTTTTTGATACAGAAGATAAAGCCTTGCTTACTGATAAAATAGCGAATGTATTTGCAACAGGAAGAGATAATGTGGAAGCTGATTTTTTGCTTAAAAGCGGAGAAAAAATACCCTATTATTTTACAGGCGAATCTATAGAATATGAAGGCCAAACTTGTTTAATGGGTGTGGGGCTGGATTTTTCGGAAAGAAAAAAAGCGGCTGAAATACTGTTTCAATCTGAAAAAAAATACAAACTGCTTTTTAATGATAACCCTATGCCCATGTGGATGTCTTCAGCATCCGATTTAAATATAATAGATGTTAACGAAGCCGCAATAAAACAATATGGTTACAGCCGCAACGAGTTTTTAAAACTGAATTTAAAAGATATGCGGCCTGTTGAAGATGTGCCTTATTTTCTTGCAGAAATTGAAAATATAGATTTGTCTGTAACAAACAACCGGCAATGGCGGCATCAAAAAAAAGATGGCAGTATTATTCAGGTAGAAGTATTAAGCCATGAAATTTTTTATGAGGGTAAACGGGTTTGGCTGAGTTTACCCCATGATGTAACCGAAAAATATCTTGCAAAAGAACTTTTGCAAAAATCTTATGATGATATCCGCCAACTGGCATCTAACCTGCAAAACGTCAGAGAAGATGAACGCACCAATATTGCACGTGAAATACACGATGAACTGGGCCAGCAACTTACGGGATTAAAAATGGATATTTTCTGGCTATCCAGAAAAATAAACTCGCCCGATATTGAAATTACAAATAAGCTGAATGAAAGTATAGAACTTATAAATGCAACAGTTGCCTCTGTAAGAAAAATTGCAACGGATTTGCGGCCAAGTATTCTTGATGATCTCGGGCTTACAGCCGCTTTGGAATGGCAGGGCGAAGAGTTTGAAAAACGATCGGGTACACATGTTGAGTTTACTAATGAGGCCGGCGATATTTTATTGAAGCCTGATATTGTTACTGCCGTATTTCGTATTTATCAGGAATTATTGACTAACGTAGCACGCCACGCAAAAGCTACGCTGGTAAAAGTGTTTTTATATAAAAAAGAAAATATGCTTTTTTTTAAATTAATTGATAATGGCATTGGGTTTGACCCCGACAATATCGGCCAAAAAAAGACGCTGGGATTATTGGGCATAAAAGAAAGAACCCAACTTTTAGGAGGCACGTATAAATTTAAAAGCAAACCCGGCGAAGGGGCAGAAACAATTATTTCGATACCAATAATGGAATAGTTTTAACCTTTATAATTTATTTTTATGTTAAGAATTTTAATTGCCGATGATCATTCTGTAGTTAGAAAAGGATTGAGACAAATTTTACTGGAAGAATTTCCGGGAGCTATGATTGAAGAAGTATCAGATGGGGGCGAGTTGGTAAAAAAAGTGTTGCTGGCAACATGGGATGTGGTATTAAGCGACCTCTCTATGCCGGGCCGCAGCGGATTGGATGCATTACAGCAGATAAAAATAACCCATCCCGGTTTGCCAGTGCTTATTTTAAGTATTCATCCCGAAGAGCAGTATGCTTTGCGTGCCCTTAAAGCCGGCGCATCTGGCTACCTGAGTAAAGATACTGCACCGGACGAATTGGTGAAAGCAGTACAAAAAGTGCTGTTGGGTAAAAAATATATATCGCAGGCTATTGCTGAAAAATTAGCCAACTCTTTTTCTTCTGATAATTCAGAACATCCACACGAAAGCCTTAGCGACAGAGAATTTGATGTGATGAAGCTGCTGGCAAATGGTAAATCAGTTTCTGAAATAGCCGATATACTCTCTTTGAGCGTAACAACAGTTAGTACCTACCGTGCAAGAATAATGACAAAAATGAATTTAAAATCTAACCCAGATCTTACAAAGTATACAATTCAACAAAACCTGCTGTAGTTATTTTTACTAATATATAGGTGTAGTATAAAATCTACAGCAGCCAATAGTTATCACTACATACTTGCGCAAGTTATAATTATATCTTTAAGGCAGATTAAATTTATGTCTGAAAGCGATAAGCCCCAAAAAAATTTATTGATTATTGATAGTTCTTATTTTATAATTGAACGGCTTATAGGTATGCTTAAAGATGTACAAAATATTAAAAACATTTTTACGTCAACTGATTATAATAGCGCACTAGATGTTTTAAATAAGGAAAATCCTGATGTTGTTTTACTGGATATTCAATTGCCTGAAAAAAACGGAATTGACTTATTAAAACACATTATGTATCATTTTCCTCAAATTAAAGTGATTGTATTAAGTAACCTGGTTAGCAAATACTATCAGAAATTGTGTAAAGCAGAAGGGGCTTTTTATTTTATTGATAAATCGAAAGACTTTGATAAAATACCGGAAGTGATTTTATCAATACAGTATTAAAATAGCAGATAAGCAGGCAAAAAATATTAGTGCTATAATTAACCACTGAATTGTATTAATAAACAAAGTACCCATTGCAAATAAACTTACCTCAATCAATGCCTTTAAAAACCGTATAAGTGTTTAAGTGTAAACGGGGAAAAAATCAACTGATTTTTTCCCCGTTTTTAATTTATACCGACTATAAATTATAAATTGTCAGGCAGTTTTTCTGTTGGCATGATACCATCTGATATTTCAATGCAGTCCTTCGAATTAGGGTATCAGCTGTAAATCCTGTCGAAGGCAGCTTTGTATTTTTCCATGATAACTTTTCGCTTTAGTTTAAGTGTGGGTGTAAGTTCTCCGCTGTCAATCGTCCATTCATTTGCCAATAGCTCAAACTTTTTTATCTGCTCTACATGATTGAAGAACTTATTAAACGAATCAATCAGTTCTCTGTAAAGGTTTAATACTTTTGGATGGTGTATAGCATCTTCAATAGTTGTAAAGGGTATTTCTTTATGCAGCATCCATTCTTTTAAATTGATAAGCGATGGCACAATCAGTGCACCAACAAATTTCTGCTCGGCACCAACCACCATCATCTGCTCTACAAATGGCGATTCTTTCATTTTATTTTCAATAGGTTGCGGTGCTACATATTTACCGCCACTGGTTTTAAACAATTCTTTTTTACGGTCGGTAATTTTTAAATATTTGCTATCTTCAAAAACACCAATATCGCCGGTATGCAGCCAGCCATCAATGATGGTTTCGGCAGTAAGGTCGGGCCGTTTGTAATAACCCATCATAACACTGGGGCCTTTTACACAAATTTCGCCATCGGCTTCCAGCTTTACTTCCTGGCCTTCAATAACCAAACCTACAGTGCCAAATTTAGTACCGCCTTTTTTGCGGCAGTTAACACTTATAACAGGGCTGTTTTCTGTTGGTCCGTAGCCTTCATAAATAGGTATGCCTGCTGCCGTGAAAATCCTTATCAGCCTTACCTGGCAGGCAGCACCACCTGTTACAATAAATTTTATATCGCCGCCTAAACCTTCTTTCCATTTACTAAAAATTAATTTTCGGGCTAAAGCAAGTTGCATGTTATACCAAATGCCTTTTGGTTTTATATTGTCGTAATCATTAGCCAGATCAACCGACCAGTAAAATAATTTTCTTTTAAGGCCGGTAAGTTCTGCGCCCTTGGCCATTATTTTTTCATACGTTTTTTCAAGCAGCCTTGGTACGGTTGCAAACAACGAAGGCTTTACTTCTTTTAAATTTTCAGCAATGGTTTCTAAACTTTCGGCATAATAAATAGAAGTGCCGCTGCTGATATAAATAAACGAAACCATCCTTTCAAAAATATGATTGAGTGGTAAAAAACTAAGCGCTCTTGAGTTATCATCATCCGTAAAGGGAAAACTGTTTTTAGCATTAATTACGTTTGTAACAATATTACGGTGGCTAAGCATTACGCCTTTGGGTGTGCCGGTTGTGCCAGATGTGTAAATGATGGTTGCGCAATGCTCAGCTTTGATGACTGCTTTTATGGCTTCCATTTTTTCAAGATCGGCGGCTGTAATGCCTGCTAACAGTGTTTTCCAGAATGGTACTTCGGGTAACTCATCAAAACTATAAATATTAATCAGGCTTGGTACGTTACCTTTAACAATATTTACTTTATCTAAAATATCCTGCCCGCTTACAAAAACATGTTTTACGGTGGCATCATTAAAAATAAATTCCAGTTCGCTAACATTGGTGGTTGGGTAAATGGGGCAAAGTGCGGCTCCAATTTGCTGGCAGGCCATATCGAGCATCAGCCACTCAGGCCGATTTTTGGATATAAGGGCAATCTTATCCTGGTTTTCAATGGTCATATCATTACCACTTACGCCCAGCTTTAATAAAGCTGCACTCAGTTCATTCACAATGCTTTTTACTTCGGCGGTGCTGTATTTTATCCAGGTGCCGTTTTCTTTTCCGCTAAACATATCTGTTTTAGGAAACTTGTTTAACTGAAAATCAATGTAGTCAAATATTCTTGAGTGTTCGTTCATATATGCAATAGTTGGTTAGCAAACAGATTTTTAGCTTTTGTAATTCACGTTCCTTAAAAATACAGAAGTTGCAACAAGTTAATAAAAAATAGTGATTTTGGGATGTGTGAGCTTTTTATAAGAGCTTTAATAATATAAAGCAACCATAAAAAAGATTTTAAAAACTAAAGTTGAAAGTTGTTTTTTCAGTTCGAATCATAGCCTGGGTTTGCAATAGCTGATGATTCTTTGTTAAGCCACAGATGCCCAAAACTAGATGTTGGCAGCAGTCAGTTTCTGGATAAGTTCTATTTATTTGATAGTTTGCTCTTGATTACTTTTTCTATATAATCAATTGTTTCTCGTCGTTCTGTTGATGAGTTTCCCAATCTCGGATATTTCCTGAAGAGGTAATCTGCAATTTGCTCAGCTTCTTGATTTTCGATGTAATACTGATGCTCAATTTGGTTAATAAATTTATTAACTCCAGCTTCATATGCTTTTGCCCTTTGCAGTGCTCCTATATCTCCATTGAGTAGTTTCTTCCTTTCGCCTTTTGGCAGGTCAGTTGTTAAATATTCAATATCAACACTCACCATTGATACTTTTTTAGAAGAAACCTTACCTTCTCCATTACAATAAGCACATTTTCCTGGTAGCCAGTGTAACTCTTTTTTTAACCGTTTTATATCTTGTAAATCAACATCACCTTTGCCCAAACACCTGGGGCAATCAATTTTATTTCTATTGAATAGGCTACTAAGGAATCTCATAGTCTATAGGTTAAAATTTTGCTCACGTAAATTCTGTTAATGGCAATTATTAATGAGATTGCGCTAACCAATTTACTTGTGATAGTATTGCCCCGCCGGCACTTTAAACATTCTATCCTGCAAAAATCGGTTTAAAGCATTGTATTCTTTGCTGTGGGCGTTGGTCCAGGTTTGATAAGCAGGCAGGTTTTGTGCCGTTGCAAATACCCATTGGTTGTAGGCATCAAACAAACCTTCCTGTATGTATTGCTTGTGCAGTTGAAATAATTTGAAAGGATATTTTGAAGCGTAGCTTGCATCCCATTCTAAAATAAAACGGGTTCGTATCATGGTAAGTGTTTCGGCATTAATGCCCGATGTTACCAACGAGCTTTGCTTGTTCATTGTTTTTAAATAAGCCGTAGCAAAAGAGCTTTTGTCTTTGTTGTTTTTTTCCAGGTTGGCATCTGCAAATAATTTTTTGTAGCCTTCCAGCAAAATGTTTTTTATTTCGGGGGTATAAATACTTTTGGGATCAATATTTATAAATATTTCGCCGTACAATAAACTCCACACTTTATCGGTGGTAAAATAATAGTACTTACTGGCATTGTAGTAATTGCCTGCAAAGCCGGGATCATTTTCAATTCCTTTTTCCCATTCTTTAATGGCGGTAAAATCGCTGCGGGTCCAGAGTACTTTACCCAACTCATTATATAACGCACCGCTGTTGGGTAATTTTTTTATGCCTTTTCTGTACATTTCTTCGGCACCTTTCGCATCTTCCAGGGCCCAGTAAGCATCTCCGGCTATCTGAAAGCACTGGTCATCCACATCATTACGATCAAACAAAGGTTTTAAAACTTCAATGCTCTTGTTATAATCTTTCATGTAATAATAATTGAGCCCAAGGTCTTTTGCAATTTCAAGATTAGCGGGTTCAATAACCAGTGCACGGTTAAGTATCAGTATTGCATTGGCGTAATCGCCCTTGTGCATAAAATCTCTTGCGTTATCATGTAATTGTTTGGCGTTCTGTGCAAACAACAGGGTTTGGCAACAAATGATAATCAGTATTAAAAATATTTTTTTCATAAAATTAAAGGTACAATGAAATGCAATAATATATTCCGCTGCAAAAAAGATTAACAGTTATTACTCAGCTTCGGCATCGGTTATTAAATTGGTAAGTAGCCCATCTCTCAGCTTAGGTTCAAACCAGGTGCTTTTGGGTGGCATTACATTGCCACTGTCGGCAATATTAAATAACTGTTGTATGGTTACCGGGTGCAAACTGAATGCCACAGCCATTTCGCCGCTGTTTACCCTTTTTTCAAGCTCCTGCAAACCACGTATGCCGCCAATAAAATCAATGCGCTTATCGGTGCGTTGGTCTTTAATGCCCAGTACAGGATCTAACAAATTATTTTGTAAGATGGAGATATCAAGTATGCCGATGGGGTCATCAGTATAACTATTTTCATTGGCTGTTAAGCGGTACCATTTATTGTTTAAGTACATGCCAATTTCGTGCAACTTTGCCGGCGAAAATGCTTTATCTGCTTTTTCTACCTTAAAATTATTTTTTATTGCAGAAAAAAAATCGTCAGCACTCAATCCGTTTAAATCGGTAACAACCCGGTTGTAATCCATAATGTACAAATCATCTGCAGGAAACAACGTAGTTAAAAAAATGCTTGCACCTGCTGGTGCTTCGCTGCCAAGCGCAGCCCTTACTTTGGCTGCACTTGCTGCACGGTGGTGGCCATCGGCAATATATGTGCAGGGAACTTTTTCTTTAAACAGAGAAGATATTTTTTCTATCGTGTCATCATCGTTCACAATCCAAACGGTATGCTGAATGTCGTCATCGGCAGTAAAATTATACACCGGACTTTTTTCTTTCCACTTATTTATCAGTGCATCAATCTCTGCAACATTGCGGTAAGCTAAAAAAACATTGCCGGTTTGTGCGCCGGTTGTTTTTATATGGTTGATGCGGTCCTGTTCTTTTTCGGGCCTTGTAAATTCATGTTTTTTTATCAGGCCGTTTTCATAATCATCAACCGAGCTGCCGCAAACCAAGCCGGTCTGGCTTTTGCCGTTCATCTGCAGTTCATAAATATAATAACAGGCTTTACTTTCTCTAAATAAAATATTGCGGCTTAAAAAAGCATCCAGGTTTTCTTTTGCTTTTTCGTACACTTCGGGGGCATGTATGTCGGTAGTTTCGGGTAAATCAATTTCACTTTTGGTGATGTGTAAAAAGCTTACGTTATTTCCCTGTACTTCTGTTTTAGCTTCTTTGCTGTTTAATACATCGTAAGGGCGTGATGCTACCTGCTTTGCCAGTTCTGCAGCGGGCCTAAGTGCTTTAAAGGGCGATATAGTTACCATAAATAAATATTAAAACTGGCTGTAAAAATAGCCCGTTTCTTTTTAATGAAATGAAAGAATTATTTTTTACTTATTTAAAGCTTCTGCAAAGAAACTATTCCATTTATCCTGCATTGCCTGGTTTTTACTGTGGTCAGTTTGTTCATCGTATTGTATGCCCAGCAAACGGTATTTTTCCAGTATGGAAGAAAAAATAGTTGGTATTTTGTTTTGAAAATCAGCTTTTAAGAAAACTGTATTGTTTAACTGTGTAGTTATTTCACGCTGACAAATCAACCCCAAATCAAAATGGCCCTGCTCGTGTTTTAGTAAAATGCTTGTTTGTTTCTCTGGCTTTACCCAGCAAAAATTTTCATTCAACTTTAGTATTACAGAAAACCGGTTGATTTTTGCAGTATCGCCCTTAAAACTGATGCCATTAATATTGTACGTAATATTCCAATAAGTATTTGCATCGTAATAAGAGCTTTTATCGGGCACTCCTTTAAAATCATCCCATGTTAAAGGCCTGTTTTTATTAAGGCCGTTAATAATTATTTCCTGCGAAAAAGCCAGGCTAGCCATACAAATCAGCAACGCCATGCAAATGTATTTTCTCATTTAAATTCTTTAATCAACTTAACAAGAACTTCTACACTGCTTATTGGTAAAGCATTGTAAAGCGATGCCCTGAAACCACCAACAAGCCGGTGGCCTTTAATGCCTACAATACCATGATCTTCCGTGTACTTTAAAAAAGCTTCTTCTTTCAATTTGTTATTCATCACAAAACAAGCATTCATTTTACTTCTGTCTTCTTTATTTACCGTGCCGGTAAACAGCGGGCTTTCATCAATAGCAGCATACAACAATGCAGCTTTTGCATCATTCAGTTTTTCAATGGCGGCCACGCCTCCCTGTGCTTTCAGCCACCTGAGCGTAAGCATACATACATATATAGCAAACACGGGTGGCGTGTTAAGCATGCTGCCTTCTTTAATGTGGTTGCGATAATCTAAAATGGTTGGTATGGTACGTTTTACTTTTCCTAAAATATTTTTGTTTACTACAACTAAATTTACACCGGCAGGCCCCATGTTTTTTTGTGCACCTGCGTAAATAAGATCGAAAGCATTAAAATCCAGCACACGGCTAAAAATATCGCTGCTCATATCGGCTACCAGGCTGTTGCTTGTCTTAGGTATTTTTTGCCATTGCGTACCGTAAATGGTATTGTTAGTAGTGATGTGTAAATATTTTGCATCGTTTGGCACCGCAAAATCTTTGGGTATAAAAGTGAAATTACTTTCCTTGCTGCTGCATACAATTTCTACTTTGCCATAAAGCTTTGCTTCTTTAATGGCTTTGGTGCTCCACACACCGGTATCGGTAAATGCTGCGGTTTCTTTATCATCCAGCAAATTTATGGGCACCTGCATAAACTGGGTTGATGCGCCACCATGCAAAAATAAAACTTCATGCTCATCATCCAGCAGCATCAGCTCTTTCACCAATGCCCTTGCTTCATCCATCACTGCCTGAAAAAGTGGGGTGCGATGACCAATTTCTAAAATAGATAAACCGGTATTACTATAATTGAGAATTGCCTGCGCCGCTTCTTCAAAAACTATCTTGGGTAAAATAGAAGGACCTGCATTAAAATTGTGAATTGCTGACATGCTGATAAATAAATTTTCGGATGCAAATGTACCCAAATCAAATCAACTATCTCTACCGGAACCACATAGGTTTTAGAAAACATAGGTTTCACATAGTCTGCCTATGTGTTTTACTATGTGGGCTATCTATCTATGTGTTTCAATTTGTAGAAGTAGTTTTAATCTTCTGTACGGCCAATCATTTTACCGCCGGCGCTCCATTGCTTATTTAGGTTTTCAAACTCCTTGATATCCGCTTCGGTAAATTTTTGAGTTACTAAACTTTTTAAATCGGGCTGGCCGGCATTAACCCAGGCCGTGTACCAAAATGATGCAATGCAATAAATTGATTGCTGCATCCGCCGCTCAATCATGCCATCCAGCATTTTATTGTAAGCAATGGTAAAGGCTGATGAGTATTGGCGGATAGTTTTGCCATTCCGGTTTTCAAAAGCATATTTTTTATCGTCGGCAAATTTTTTTGTAAGTGCACGTTCGTAATTTAAAACTGTATCGGCAGCTGCGGCACTTTCTAAAACCCGCTTCCAGATGAAATCTCCGGGGTTTTGTATATATTCAGCTTTGCCAATAAAAAAATCAAACTCCTTTTCGGCCAACAGTTCCGGCACACGGCTTTCCCAAAAACCATGTATGCCTTTTTGGTTGGTAAGTTGCCCGTTGTGGTTGCTGCTGGCATGCAACGGCACGTGTGCATCTGAAATGTAGTGGCCAATCTCGGCACTATATTTCATAATGAGACTATAATTTTTTTCTTTAAACGCATCTGTTAACCGGTACAGCATGTTTTGCACATGCCAGGGCACAATGCCATGTTGCTTTAAAGAATCTTCGCCAAATTTTTCAACTGCATCTTTCCATTTGCGGGGTAAGTTGGGATAAGGATACACTCCGTATTTATCAATATCTATGTAGTGCCTCGGTCCTTCTTCCGGCACGGCATATCTTCTTTTATCGGGATCAATGGCATGCTCACTTAAAAAACCAATATTTGGTTTGTACAAAACCATCATATCCGGAGGTAATAAAAAAACAGCGTAATAATTTATTTTTTGGTGGGCGTAAAATCCCCAGCAGTAGCAAGGAAAATTTGCAATAAGCAACGGGCAAATAAGTAATATACAATGAAAAAGTTTTCTCATAATTGTTACTTAAACATACGGCTATTTTTTTGTATCATCTTCATCAATATCGGTAACACCACCGCTCACCGCAAACTTCATGGTTTGCGATGCGCTGATGTTTTCAATAAGTTTTACTCTTTTTTTTGGTATAACATAAACATTACCTGATATTGAATAAGCCATGGGTACATACACGGTTACATATTCCTGCAGGCCAAAATCGTCCATATCTTCCCGGGTAATAAAGCCAAAACGCCATACATCATTATCATCTACATTGGCAAGCACATGTTTGGTAAATTTTTTATTTTCTCCGGCAAAGGCTTCAAAAAAATCACGGGTGGTTGAGTAAATATGTTTTATGCCAGGCGTTTTTTCCAACAGCTTATCAAAAAAACTTAAAAAACGGCTGGTAATAAAAAACGAACTGAAATAGCCGATAACGATTAAAATGGCAATTATAATAACAAAGCCAATTCCGTAATTTCTTACATGTGCCACACCCTGTGCATCGGTGTAAGAAAAAATCGGAATCAAGCCATCAATTGATGAAAATGCCTGGTAAAGTACATATGCGGTAATGGTTACCGGCCCTAAAATTAGCAGGCCCTGCAGCAAATACTGAAGCATTTTTTTGTACTGAAATTTATTTTGCATGATTGTTTGTTTTAAGCTTACAAAGATAATTGTTTAAAAAGCCAAACTCCGCTAATCAGCCGATAGTACCGTTTATTAAAAAATTGTTATGAATTGCAAGAAAAAACCAAGGAAACTTTGGCTACACAAAAAGTTTCCTTAGTTTTGTGCCCGATTATGACAGAAACAGATACAAAACAAAGAATTCAGCAGGCTGCTCATGAACTGGTAATGCAATACGGCATTCGCAGCGTAAGTATGGATGATATTGCGGCAAACCTGGGCATGAGTAAAAAAACCATTTACCAGTATTTTAAAGATAAGGATGAACTGGTAGAAGCCGTGGTGGACGATGTGATTAATACCAACCAGTGTATTTGCAACGATGACCGAAAAAAAGCAGATAATGCAGTACATGAGATATTTCTGGTAATGGATATGATGGTGGAAATGTTTAAAACAATGAATCCTTCCATCCTGTTTGATATGCAGAAATACCATCCTGCTGCATTTAAAAAATTTCAGAAACACCGGAACGAGTACTTATACAATGTATGTAAACAGAACCTGGAAAGGGGGATAACTGAAGAATTATACCGTCCCGAAATAAGTGTGGATATCCTTGCCAGGTATAGGGTTGAAACCATGCTCACGGCTTTTAATCCTGAATTTCAACGCACGGTAAAACAAAGCCTGATAAACATTGAGCAGGAAATTATTGTTCATTATTTGTTTGGGCTTGTATCTATAAAAGGGTATAAGCTCACCTTAAAATATATGGAGCAAAAAGAATCAGAAAAAAATAAAGTATTAAAATAGTTGTGATGAAAAAATTAAGGAATTATAGTTTGTTGGCAATAGGCATGCTTGCATTTAATATAGCAATAAATGCTCAAACGGTAAATTCGTTTACAGTGGAGCAGGCAAACGATTACGCCAAAAAAAATTCAGTACAGGTTAAAAATGCGCTGCTGGATGTGTTGATACAAAAACAAACAAACAGAGATGTTACTTCTATTGCGCTGCCGCAGGTAAACGGAAGCATGTCGTTAACAAGAAATATTAATATTCCGGTACAAACCATACCAAATTTTATTGGTCCGGCTACCTATAAAGTATTGATAGATGAAGGGGTGAAGGATGGTAATGGGCAGGCTATAAAATATCCTTCGGAGGGTTTTGGTAATTTACTTTTTCCATTTGGCTCGCCCTGGAATGCAAATGCAGGCGTAACCTTAAGCCAGGTAGTTTTCGACGGGCAGGTTTTTATTGCCTTAAAGGCACGTAATGCAACAATCAGTCTGCAGGAAATGGTAGCAGGCTTAACTGAAGAAAATATAAGGGCAAATGTTTACAAAATATATTATCAACTTGTAACCGGCAAAACACAAATTGAGTTGCTGGATGCAAACATAACACGCCTGGAAAAACTAAAGCATGATGTGCAGATTATGTACGACAATGGCTTTAC
>JAYURR010000151.1:0-11012 GCA_043756605.1 Chitinophagaceae bacterium | reverse complement strand
GGAAATAATTTTTTACAAAAATTATTTTAGCCACAAAGACCCGAAGACACAAAGAAAAAAATGCTACGCATTTTCCTTAGTGCCTTCGGGTCTTTGTGGCTAAAACCTTTCTCCGCGAAGCTGAGAAAAAACTTAAACTCCTTTTAAATACCTAAACCAAAGCATTAAAATCCCAAAAACATCATCGGGTATTTTGCTAGTATATCTTTATTAAAATATTTACGCAGTATTTCTTTAAAATCGCCTAGCAGGCGCACGTTATTTAAATTTTTATCTGCTTCCCAAATCGGCAGTTCCACCATGCGCTTGTCTAAAGCTATATCTAAATTTTTAATTGCCTCTGCCGGTTGTTTGCCAACACTGTAAGCTGCGCCCAGGTTATAATAGCCCCAGTAATCGTTTGGCAGCAACGCTATCTGGTTTTTAAACATAGCAATGGCTTCGGATATTTTTTGTTGATTTAGTAAACTATAACCAAACCTTTCAAGAATATCCTTTTGTGTTTTGTTTATCTGGTAAGCCTTGTTGTAATAATATTCGGCACTGTCGTATTTTTTTAATTGCAGGTAATACACATCGGCTGTGTTTTGATAACCACTCCACTCGCCAGGCAGGCCAATATTGTATTTTTTAAAAGCTGCAATGGCCTCGTTGCTTCTATTCTGCCCCATATAAATAGTACCAAGGTTAAAATAAACGTTTACATTATTTGGCTGCAATTGAATCAGTTTCAGGTAATCGGCCAAAGCGCCCTTCACATCTTTTTGTGCAAATTTTGCGTTGCCCCTGTTAAGCACGGCAACGGTATTGCTGGGTTCGTATTCAAGGGCTTTATCGTAAAATTTTATTGCTTCGGCATAATTACTCTGGTTACTTTTTATAGAGCCACGGCCCAGGTAACCATCCGCATCATCAGCTTTCAATTCAATAATTTTTGTATAATCCTTATCGGCAGCATCGTAATTTTTTAATGCATAGTTTACCGTTGCACGATTTTTATAAGCCAGAAAATAAGCAGGATCATTTTTAATGGCAGCATTGTAATCGTTCAATGCCGCAGTATAATTATTCTGGCGGTAGTAAACCATACCTCGGTCGTTGAAGGCATTGCTATATGCCGGGTTTATGGCTATTGCCTGAGTTTGATCTGCAATAGAACCTGCGTAATCTTTCAAAGCGTATTTTGTAAGTCCACGATTGTGCAAAGCCTTTTCATTTTTAGCATCCAGTTCCACCGCTTTATTAAAATCAATAAGAGCCGCAGCATAATTTTTAGCTTTGTATTTAATCAGGCCCTGGTTATTCATTTCGGTGGATGTTTGTGCATCAGCCCCTTTAATGCAAAATATAAAGCAACATAAAGCCAGCACCAATATCTTATTTTTCATACAATTTAATTTAATTGGTTATTTAAAATTATGCCATCATTCAGACACACTGAAATATCTTTTCAGTTAACAATACAAACAGCGTTCCACAAAATTAACAGCTGCTGTTTAAGGTTTATTAAAAATCTGTTTTATAAAACTGCTACCTTTAATCAACATAAATAAACTCATGAAAAACGACTACATCATACCGGCACAAACCCATATTGGCCATGTACATTTAAAAGTGGCTGATATAAACCGCTCACTGGAATTTTATTGCGGCCTGCTTGGGTTTGAGTTAACCACCATGTATGGTGATAGTGCCGCATTTATTTCTGCCGGTGGATATCATCATCATATAGGGCTAAACACCTGGTACAGCAAGGGTTTGCCGCCGGCAGCCGAACGTTCGGTTGGCTTGTTTCATACGGCCATTGTTTATCCAACACGTAAAGATCTGGCGTTTATTTACAACAGGCTGATGCAGGAAAATTATCCGTTGAGTGGGGCCAGCGATCACGGAGTTTCGGAAGCATTGTATTTGAACGACCCCGACGAAAACGGTGTTGAGTTATACTGGGACCGGCCCAAAGAACTGTGGCCACAAAAAGAAGATGGCAGCCTGGAAATGTTTACCCGTGCATTGGATCTGCATGGATTATTAAAAGAACTTGAGTAATTTTTTACACAAAGAATATGTTTAAATATTTATCCATGCTGTTTTGCTTGCTTATATCTGCAATTGTGTATGCACAAAAACTACCACCGGCACATCAAATTGCAAGTGGTAAACTGCTTGCGAAAAATTGTATTAATTGTCATGGTACAAACAAAGCCGCCCTGGCCAATCCTTTGCAAGGCATCAGAAAAATAAGGACTGCCAGTTATATTTATAGCCTGGTAAAAAACCCCATGCGCTTTGCAGATGAAAACAAAACTGCTAAAAAAGTTTTTGCAAAAAGAGGATTGCAGATGCCTGCGTTTCCAGATTTATCAAAAGCTGATATAAAAGCGATACTTGATTATTTTGACAGCATACCAAACAACCAAAAAAACTGACATGAAAATTGCATACGCAACAACTGCTGAAGATTTTACAAAATGTTTTGAAGTGATGAAAGAACTGAGGCCGCATCATACAACAGAAAGTTTTCTTACTACAATCGAAGCCATGCAAAAAGAAGGGTATCATTTATTGTATTTAGAAGATGATGGCAACATAGTTTCTGTTGCAGGTTTTAGATTTACTACAACCCTGTACGATGGCCTTATTATTGACTTTGATGATTTCGTAACGCTTGATAGTGGCAGAAGCAAGGGTTACGGTGCAAAGCTTTTTGATCACCTCACAGATATTGCAACAGAAAAAGGTATCAAAGCAATTCATTTAAACTCAGCCCACCACCGGTACGGTGCACATCGTTTTTACCTGAATAAAAAAATGAAAATTATTGCGCATCATTTTAGATTGGATTTGTAAAATATAGCAATAAACCCATGATGGTAAGGGGTATTATTTAAAATCTGTCAGCAGCAATCAGTAAACATAAATCTTAGAAATGCGTAAACAATTGTATCTTTTACTTTTTATTGTAGCTTTACTGCCAGCAACGATTTATGGTCAGGCAGGCAGTAATAAAAATAGTTTCAATCGCATAATCACCACAATTAAAGGAGATTTAAATAAAGACAAACTGCCCGATTCAGTAATTGTATCGCAGGATACAATGAATGATAAAGCACCATCTCGGTTGCAAATATTTTTTAACCGCCCCAATGGAGGTCATACCCTTGTGATACAAACCGATTCTGCTATTGAAGTTGAGTTTCCTAATGGAAAGGAAGGTATGCTTACTGGAACAAAGTTTTCGCATATCAGCATTAAAGCTGGTGTGCTTACTATCAATACTGAATTAATACGCGGTTACAATGAATACAAATTCCGCTATCAAAATGGATATTTTGCATTGATTGGATTTAAACAGAGTTATAGTGATGGGCATGGCATTTCAACCACAACAGATCTTAATTTATCTACCGGATTACTGTTGGAAACCATGGAACGATATGATTCTGACAAAATCATAAGCAACACAAAAAAGAAAATAAAAATAAACCCCTTACCAAACTTAAAGGGGTTTACACCATTCTCTACTACTTTGTATTGATTCTTTTACTCACCATCCTTGGGCTCCCAAAGCTGCACCTTATTGCCTTCCACATCCAGTATATGCACAAACTTGCCATAGTCGGTATCTTCAATATTGTCAACAACGGTTACCCCTTCAGTTTTTAATTGCGCTACCAGGGCATTTAAATCATCCACACGGTAGTTAATCATAAAGTCTTTGGTGGAAGGCTCATACATTTTTGCCGCTTCGTTATTCACATTCCATTGTGTAAGGCCTTTTTGCTCAGGCGCATCTAGTAGCCGCCATTCAAAACTTGCGCCGTAAGGGCCTGCTTCCAAACCAAGATGTTTGTTGTACCATTCCTTCACTGCATTTGGATCTTTGCATTTAAAAAAGATACCGCCTATTCCTGTTACTTTTTTCATGTTACGCTGTTTAATTTTTTGTTTAATTATTCTCTTCTCAATTATGGGGTGTCAGGCTGAACCCGTCGAAGCTGGAGTGGTTAATTGTAACCCGCCTTCGATAAGCTCAGGCTGTCAGCTTTTATTCTTTACTACCTTATAATTTTACTATTCTATACATGCTGATCAATCAAAACTACATTTCCATCCGGATCGGTTAACATTATACTCGCCGGGCCAGTTGTATTTTCGCCAGGTTCCGCATCTAATTTTACAGCTTTACCTTTTAATTGCTTTTGAATTTCCCTTACATCATCAAAGCTTTCCATCAGCGTTGCATTCTCATCCCAACCGGGATTAAAGGTTAAAATATTGCCGGCAAACATACCCTGGAATAAACCAACAAGGGCATTGCCGTTTTTCATAATCAGGTAATTCATCTCCATCTTACCGGCAAAGGCTGTAAAGCCCAGGTTTTCGTAAAATACTTTTGAAGCCTGTAGATCTTTTACAGACAGGCTTATTGAAAATGCACCCAGTTTCATAATTTATTTTTTAGTGGTTAAACAAGATCGCCTGCAATTTCGATGACAGGCTTTGGCTTTCTTTTTAAAATCAACGCAGCAATAAGAGATAACAACAATCCCACAGGTAATATTTCGAAATAAGTAAACAATATCACCATTACCGGATTTTTGTACATCTCTTTAAAGCTGTCCATTTCTTTGGTTGTTGCGGCTATCTTAGCTGCACTTGCCCCGCTGGTTTTCAGTTTATCAATCATTGATGCAGCATACTTATCTGCAAAATCGGGTATAAAAACATAATAATCCACCAGCCAGGTTGCTACATAAATGGTGGATGCAATAAGGGTGATATAAAGCCCTATCCTGAATGCCTTGCCAAAACTAACAGCGCCATTATTGTATTTATCACGATACCTGATGATAGCTACAAAAATCAGCGAAAAGGCAAGCAGCATACTGGCATAGCCAACCAACATACCACCTTCAAAATTTCCATTCTTATGGTAAAGCCCCATAGTAATCAGGAACATAGCCGCTACTATAAGCCCGGCAATTAATCCGTTTACAACTACAATTTTTTTCATGATTATTTATTTTGGTTTACGATGGGGTAAAAATGAAAATTAAAAACGGTTTTCCATTCATACTTTAGGACGATTTTACATTTTACTATGTGAATTTCATACCAAAGTACCAGTTTTATGGTATCAGGCAAAGGGATTTTGCCTTTTCAATAGCCTGGGTGCGGCGGCTTGCATCCAGTTTAAAAAAGAGATTAGATGCGTGGGTTTTGATGGTATTGAGCGAAACAAATAAACGGGCAGCTATTTCGGCATTGCTGAAACCTTCGGCCATTAATTGCAACACTTCCAGCTCTCTTTTACTTAAACCAAGCCGGGTAAATTCGCCTTCGTTAAAAACAAACTCACTGCTCTTTTCTATGTAAATTTCTTTTTCAACCACTACCCTTTCTATTTTGGGTTTGGTTAGTTTAAGTGCAAGCCATATACCCAATGCAGTAAAAATAACTGCAATGGCGCCAACATATATTTCCATTGCATGATCAAATATTACAAAACGCAGCTCTAGCCATTTTAGTAAAAACAGCAACAACGCAAGGCTTATACTGTAAGCAAGCAATGCTTTATTTTTTGCAAATATTTTTTTGATAGTCATTTATCGTATGCGTTAATCTTATATTTTTCTCAATATCATCATCTGCCCTAAATGATAAGCATCATGCTGCAGGCAACCCATTATCAATTCATAAAAAGTTTGCCCTTCCCGGAGCGAAGGTTTATCTAAATGATCTTCGGGAAAATGATGAATGGCATTCCGCAGTAAATGATAGGCAGCTTCAAAATCAAGCAAAGCCTGTTTCCAGCTTTCGTTATTGGGATCATCCGGTAACAAAAAATCCTGAAATGGTGGCGGGTTATCGGTTCCGGTCAGGCGGTTTACAACTGCAGTTCGCCAATAAGTAATATGTGCAACCAACCGCCAGATGCTGTTTGTATCTTCCGAAACAGTTTTTAAAGCCATTGTATCATCAATGCCATGCAGGGTTTCTTTAAAATTATTTCCAATCCAGCAATCGCCGTGTTGCAAATCGGCAAAGAGTTTTAATATGCGGTTAATTTCATTAGCCATATTTTTGTGGATGTAGTTAATGGTTGATTGGTTAATAGTTAATAGTGAGCGACCCCAACAAATTTACACATCGTTTAGCAAAACTTATAACAATTAACCGATAACGGATAACCAATAACAATTAACAGATAACAATTAACTTTCAATATGAATTTAGAATTTAATAAAAATGAAGACTCGATGAAGATGGCCTGGAGCCAGGTAAAACGTCATCTTGAAAAAATATACGAAGGCGGTGGAAAAAAATCGGCAGCCAAACAAAAAGAACGCAACAAACTTACCGCCCGTGAGCGCATTACTTATTTGTGCGATGCAGATAAACCTTTTGTTGAGATTGGTGCCTTTGCCGGTTTTGATATGTACCCAGATGAAGGCGGATGCCCGGCCGGCGGCACTGTAAGCGGCATTGGTTATGTAAGCGGCAGGCAATGCGTAATTGTAGCAAATGATCAAACTGTTAAAGCAGGTGCCTGGTTTCCCATTACTGGTAAAAAGAATTTGCGCATGCAGGAAATTGCCATGGAAAATAATTTACCGGTTATTTATCTGGTTGATAGTGCCGGTGTTTTTCTGCCCATGCAGGATGAAATTTTTCCTGATAAAGAACATTTTGGCCGCATCTTTCGCAACAATGCAAAGATGAGTGCCATGGGTATTACGCAGATTGCTGCGGTGATGGGTGCCTGTGTTGCAGGCGGTGCTTACCTGCCCATTATGAGCGATGAGACATTGATGGTGGAAGGCAATGGTTCCATTTATCTGGCCGGACCATACTTAGTTAAAGCCGCCATTGGTGAGGATATTGACAGTGAAACTTTGGGTGGTGCCGATACACACAACAGCATCAGCGGCATTGCCGATTATAAATTTAAAACCGAAGAAGAATGCCTGGACCAGGTGAAGAAGATCATGAACAAACTGGGGCATCATAAAAAAGCAGGATTTGATAGAGTTGCAGCAAAACCTCCTTTAAAAAATAATGGCGAAGTGTATGGCATCATGAGTGCAGGCAATACCAAGCCTTATGACATGGTTGATTTAATAAATTGCATTTGTGATAAAGACAGTTTTGATCAGTTTAAAGAAGATTACGGCAAAACAATTGTATGCGGCTATGCACGTGTAGATGGATGGGCCGTTGGCTTTGTTGCCAACCAACGCCTGATAGTTAAAAGCAAAAAAGGCGAAATGCAATTGGGCGGTGTTATTTACAACGACAGCGCCGATAAAGCAGCACGCTTTATCATGAACTGCAATCAAAAAAGAATACCGCTTGTTTTTTTACAGGATGTAACTGGCTTTATGGTTGGCAGCCGCAGCGAACACAGTGGCATTATAAAAGACGGTGCTAAACTGGTGAATGCCGTTGCAAATTCGGTGGTGCCAAAAATTACCATCATTGTGGGCAACAGTTACGGTGCCGGCAATTACGCCATGTGCGGCAAGGCTTACGATCCCCGTTTTATTTATGCATGGCCCACGGCAAAAATTGCGGTAATGGGCGGTGAGCAGGCTGCCAAAACAATGTTGCAGATACAAGTGGCCACTTTAAAAAATAAAGGAGAAGTGATTACACCTGAAGTAGAACAGGAACTCTTAAGCAAACTGATTGCCCGCTACGATGCCCAAACCACGCCGTTTTACGCCGGAGCAAGGCTTTGGGTTGATGCAATTATTGATCCGGGAGAAACCCGTAAAATGATTTCAGAAGGTATTGCAGCAGCAGATCATAACCCGGATATTGCGGAGTTTAAAACGGGGGTTTTTCAGGTGTAGTGTTCTGTCATTTCGACGAAGGAGAAATCTGATTTGTGATACCAGCTTCAGTTTTTCATGGCTTCATCGTTGTGTCACTCACTTGTACCGCATACCAACTGGGAACTTTAATCAAAGCAAATAAAAAAACTGTAAATCAACTTTTGAATACAATACATATCTACACCGATGGTTCATCCCGTGGAAACCCGGGCCCCGGTGGTTTTGGCGTGATACTGATGTACAATAACCATCGCAGGGAAATATCAAAAGGTTTCCGGCATACTACCAATAACCGCATGGAATTACTGGCAGTAATAACCGGACTGGAAGCCATTACCAAAAAAGAATTGCCTGTAATTGTTTATTCCGACAGCCAGTATGTGGTACGTGCCATAGAAGAAGGCTGGTTAAAAAACTGGATGAAAACCGATTTTAAAGGTGGCAAAAAAAACAAAGACCTCTGGACGCATTATTATCATCTATCCCAAAAAATAAATGTAAAATTAAAATGGGTAAAAGGCCATGCTGATAACCCTTACAACAACCGCTGCGATGAACTGGCAACCAGTGCCGCCGATGGAAAAGACCTGGTGGCTGATGAAGGTTATGAAGAAGCCCAGGCTTCTTTATAAAAAAAACACCCACCGGTTGGCAGGTGTTTCTCAAAAAAAATATATTTATAAATTAAGCAGCAATTTCTTTCTTGTTAAAAGCAAAACGCTGTACCAGAAAATAAGCTCCAAATAAAACAGTACTGTAAACCAAATCGGCTACAATACCCGTTTTTAAGAATGGCAAGCCTCCCGCTAAAGTAGCAATGTAACCGCTGAAATCTTGTGTGTACGTATGATAAATTGGATTATCAAAAACAAAAAACGCTGAATTTGACAAAAAGAAAAACAGCAAAGACGAACCGATTGAATAACCTGCCACAGAAAGTACATTGATTTTCTTCATGCTGAAAGCGATAATGGTTATTAAAGCAAGAATGCCATAGCCAACCAATTGTCCCCAACCCCAAAAACCATCGGCAATGCCCGAAACTTCGAATATTACATCAGACAAAAACATGGCCAGCATTGGCAGCAAAAAAGCAAACCTTTTGTCTTTTATAACTGCACCGGAAAAAATTGCCATGCCAATAATAGGACTAAAATTATCTGGGTATAAAATAACCCTGCTCAATGCAGCTATCACAACCAATAAAACGGCAATAATTAATGTAGATGTACTTTGTTTGTTCATTTTAAATATGCTTTGTGCAAAAATAAGCAATTATAGTTTTTCAGGAGGCATTTTATAAAAGCAGTTGTCCTCATGTTGTTAATTACCTCAATGCTGCTTGAGGAGCCATCCACCGCGGCGGATGACTCACTCCTAAACATTATCTTTGAAATATGGCACAGCACAATGTTACAGGTAATACCGGCGAAGCTTTGGCAGTAAGATACCTGCAAGGGAATGGGTATAATATGCTGCATCAAAACTGGCGGCACAGCCATTGGGAAGTGGATATTATTGCAGAAAAAGATGGCGTTCTACATTTTATAGAAGTTAAAACCCGGCGAACCAAAAAATTTGGCCACCCCGAAGAAAGTGTTGGTAAAAAGAAAATTCAAAACATCATCAATGCCTCAGAAGCATATCTCTATCAGCAACCGCAATGGAAAAGAATTCAGTTCGATATACTTTCCATCACCATTTTAAAAGATGAACCAGTGGAATATTTTTTTATTGAAGATGTCTATTTATGATGGATAATGAAATAATGGATAATTGATAATTAGTTAATGGATAATGGGGTGCCTGTTAATTTGGAAAGTGTTTCCGCCCGAAAACATTATCAATTATCCATTGCGGAAATTATCCATTAATTGCTGCCTGCATCTTCTCCACCAACTTATACGTTGCCGGGCAGTACTCAATATTCTGTTTGTGTACGTGCATATAATCAACCATTTTCTTTTTGGGCAGGTGCGGAAAACCTGAGCAATCCAAAGGACGTATTTCGTAAATGGAACATTTATTGTCGGTTAAATTCAGGAACTGGCAGGGCTGCTTTTTATTTTGCCAGTCTTTGTCTTTCTTCTCATAAATTAACCACTGATCGCTGAACTGTTGTGGCGTTTGCCCAAAATGAGCCGAGATTCTTTTAATATCTGTTTTGGTGTAAGTAGGCGTCATTGTTTTGCAACAATTAGCGCAGGTAAGGCAATCAATTTCTTTCCATACTTCGGGCTCAAGCGCAGCAGTAAGTTTATCTAAACCACGTGGCTGATTTTTTAAAAGCTTACTCAAAAAACTCTTCATTGCTTTTTTATTGTGCCGTACTTTTTGTTTGAACGAACGAAGATTAACTGGCTGCATATTGTATATTGACAAGTATTAGCGAAATTGAGGTCACGAAAATAGTATATAATTAACTTTATTCAACATTCTTACTACAAACACTTTTTATAATAATGTGGGAACCCTATAAAAAAGGATTTAAAGCCTGGCTGCAACTGGAAAAATCGCTGGCCGAAAACTCGGTAGAGGCTTACCTGCGTGATATTGATAAACTCACCGATTATCTGCTTGCAACAAAAAAATTAGTTACGCCACAGGAACTGGAACTGAAAGATCTTGAAAAATTTGTGCAATGGATCAACGAACTGGGCATGACGGTTACTTCTCAATCGAGAATCATATCGGGCTTAAGAAGTTTTTATGCTTACTGCTATATGGAGCAAATTATTACAGTAAACCCCACTGCGCTTTTAGAAACACCCAAACAAAAAAGAGCGTTACCAGATACTTTAAGTTTTGATGAAATTGAAAGCATTATTGCGCAGATTGATTTAAGTAAACCGGAAGGTGGCCGCAATAAAGCAATACTTGAAACCCTATACAGTTGTGGCTTACGGGTTACAGAGCTAGTGAACTTGCGTATAAGTTGCCTGCACCTGGATATAGGTTTTGTACGGGTAATTGGCAAAGGCGATAAAGAAAGATTGGTACCCATTGGCAGCGATGCCATCAAATACATCAACATTTATAAAAATGAAATACGGGTACACATCACCATAAAACCCGGACAAGAAGATTATCTTTTTTTAAACCGCCGTGGAAGTAAACTTACCCGTGTGATGATTTTTATTATGCTGAAAGCACTTGCAAAAAAAGCTGGTA
>JAYURR010000150.1:0-3836 GCA_043756605.1 Chitinophagaceae bacterium | reverse complement strand
AGATCAACAAATGGTTGTACCTTGTTTATTGTGGATTAATGTGACTGTTTTCGTCTGTTTCTTCCGCATGTGTAAATTTATACACCGCATCTTTGTGTCTTATCATTTTAACAGCCTGTATAATGGCAGTTAAAGCAAAGATGCCGCCTATCACCCAATTAAGATATTGCTGGCTGTTGGCAATTCTTTGTACCAGCCATTTACCGCCAAAAATAAAAACACAATTGCCGGCCAGGGTTCCAATACCAATACCAATGATGTAAATATTGTATTGCATTTTTACCGGCTCCAGTATTTTTTTTGTGAAGAGTACAGTGCTCCACCCAAACCAAAATGGTATTTGTACCGGGTTGATGGCACACATAAACATACCCAGTAAAAACCGGTGCATATTATTTTGCAGCATCACATTCTTTGCTTCGCCTCCCTCGCTGGTTGCAGCTATAAAACTACCTACAGCCAATGCAATAATAATGATAAGCGTAAACCATTCCATAGCTTTCATCAGCTTTTCCTGCTTACGTATCCAATCAACACCTACTAACGAAATGCGTACATAAATCATTTCAACCAATAAAGAACCAATGGAAAAATAGATCGCATTTTTTATATTTTCCTGTATACCTATCTGCATGGCAGCTACATTAAGAGTGCCCAGCGGTAATGATCCCAGGAAACTGATAAGCAAACCCCACAAAAAAACACGTAATAATTTTGGCATCAGGCAAAGATAGTAAGCAAGGCTTACATACGGCTATGTGGAAATAGAGAGAAAATTTACTTTGCTAAAACCGATAAGGACACCGTTAAATTATCCGACAAGGATACACTGCTGCCACCAACACCAAAATCTCTGCGGTTAATTTTAAATTCGCCATCAAAAACATATCCACCATCTTTTGGTGTGGCACCAAAGCCAAACTCTATCGCTTTTGTTACACCTTTAATGGTAAGGTTTGCAAACATGTAATAACGGCCCGCAATGGAAGATGTTGTGATTTTTGTACTTTTTATCTGTATGGTTTTATGCGTAGCTGCATCAAAATATTCGGCTTGCCTTAAATGCTCATCACGGCTTTCGTTATCTGTATCAATTGTGGCAACATCAACAGCTACATCAAAGGCAGAGGCAGGTAAATTTGCAGGCAAAAATTTGATAGTACCTTTTAATCCTTTTAAATTACCGTTGGTTTTTATACCAAAATTTTTTATTACAAATTTTACATTACTGTTTGCATCTATGGGGGTTAAAACCCGTTGAGCAGAAAGGAAGGAAATGCAGATAAAGCATGCAATTATTACAAAGAATATTTTTTTCATGAACACAAATTAATCAAAGTTTTTCTTTTTATAGCTTTTAAAACTATAGGCAACTCCAATGGCTCCCCCAGACATCTTTTTTCTGAACCTGTCATTTGTATCTCCTCCGGGGGTTGTTTGCACTTTTGTATCGGTAGTGTACTCAGCAAACAAAAACTGGAATGTTAGTTTCATACTCCAAGAATCGTTCCATTTATACTTTGCAAAGAACTCGCTGTTTAATGACCCCTTGTCATTATCACTTATTAGAAAAAGATTAACAGTTGTTGGTTTGGCTGTTACCGGTACACCGGTGGCAAAATTATTTGCATAATAAATACCGTTTTGTTTTTTACCAAAACTAAAACCGATGAGATCAATATTCAAACCTGCTGAAATTCTTTTTGTAATGTTATATCCCAGGTTTAAAGTAAGATTAAACATATTTACCTGCGACTTTGGGAATAACACCGAATCAATATTGGGCAGTATATCATCGGCAAAGAAAACACCCGGCCCGGTTTTGCCGCTGGTTAAAATGGCCGGTGCAGTTTTGTAGTAAAGGTTGCTGCCAAAATAGCTGGTAAACCTGGCACCAAAGCCTGCTTCCAGCCTTTTGTGTTTACCCAGTTTCCAGTTACGTACATAAGATGCAGAACCGGTAAACTGCGATGAACCAACACCAAAAGTTATATCTGCAAATTGATTTACATTACGCTGCACTTTTGTTTGTGCCTGCAAAGTGCAAGATAAGAGCATGAAAAAAGCAGCAGAAAAAATAATGTTCTTCATAAATAATATTTCTTGTTTAAAAATCTTATTGCCTACTTCAATTCGGTATATCCAAACTGAATACGGTATTGTGCACACCAGATGAGTACATATTTATAATTAGCTACATCTGGTGCTGCGGGCAATTCGTAATTAAATGTGCCGTTCAGGAATTTTAAAAAACCCAGGTCTTTGTAATCAACAGGTGGCATTGCATTATTGCCGATGGTTTTCGAAAAATAAACATGCAGGTCGGGACCGTTGTACGATGTAAAATTTTTAAACACTAAATAATACTTTGAGGCCACTTTCTCAATGCTAACATCGCCCCTTGCCTTGTCGCCAAACTCGCCACCAATTAAAGTGCCGGTGTATAAAACCACCCGTTGCGTATCTGCAGGTGGTGGTGTAATAATTTCGTTGCCATAACTGGGAATGATCTGCTTTTTGCAGCTAACTACAAATAGGCCTGTTAATAACAGAAAGAAATAAAATGATTTCATAATTATAGTTTTATAGGTCGAAATTAGCCGCTTGCCAATTCAATTTTTGTCGGGCAGATGACCTTTCACTATTTTCACAATCCTTTTGCTTTTCAGACAATACAGCCTTTAGTTTAACCTCAATTAAATCCATTTAATCAATATGCTGTAAAACTCATCCTTAAACTATCGCTATCTTTGCTATACATTATACACAGATACGAAAATTACCATTGCCCGGACTTTGAATAACTTTAATACCGACATCATCATTATTGGCGGCGGCCTTGCAGGACTGATATGCGCCATTCATTTATCAAAAGCCGGATTGGCTGTTACGCTGATTGAGAAAAATGAATACCCAAAGCACAAGGTTTGTGGCGAATATATCTCCAACGAAGTATTGCCGTACCTGCAGCATCTTGGTGCCGACCCGCTGATAATCGGTGCAAAAAAGATAAACCGGTTTTTACTAAGTACTACCCGTGGAAAAACAATTGAAACAACACTTCCGCTAGGCGGCTTTGGTGTAAGCCGGTATACACTCGATCATTTTCTTTTACAAAAAGCAGTTACAAATAACTGTACGGTTATACAGGATACTGTTTTGGATGTACATTTTGTAAATGATATTTTTAAAGTAACCACTAAAGAAGGAAATGAACTGACTTCAAAAATAGTGTTAGGTGCTTTTGGCAAAAGAAGCAATATGGATGCAAAACTGGAGCGTAGTTTTATAAACAACAAATCGCCTTTTGTGGCTGTAAAAACACATATGCAGGGCAATTTTCCGGATGATCTGGTGGCGCTGCATAACTTTGCAGGCGGCTACTGTGGCGTATCGCAGGTAGAAAACGGGAACCTGAATGTTTGTTTTATTTCCAATTACAAAAGTTTTCAGCAGTATAAAAATATTGAAAGCTTTCAGCAGGAAGTGTTGTTTAAAAACCCGCATTTAAAAACTATTTTCGAAAATGCTGTTCCGGTTTTTGAAAAACCTTTAACCATCAGCCAGATATCTTTTTCAAATAAAACAACCGTGGAAAATCATATACTGATGTGTGGCGATGCAGCAGGTATGATTCATCCATTGTGTGGCAATGGCATGGCCATGGCAATACATAGCGCCAAAATTGCTTCGGAACTGATTGTTGATTATTTCGATACAAAAATAAAAACAAGGCAGGAACTGGAAACTGCCTATGCACAGCAATGGAATGCAGCATTTAAAAAACGTATTGCCACCGGCAAAATTTTGCAAACATTTTTTGGAAAAGATAACCT
>JAYURR010000149.1:0-11052 GCA_043756605.1 Chitinophagaceae bacterium | reverse complement strand
ATCGCCTATACGTATGTGTGCTACCACGGTAATGTCGCCCCAGGCGGCAATTGGTGGCCCACGTTCAGATATTTATGGTACCAGCGGCAATACTTACGAAGATTTTATAAATGGCCAGCCGGCCTGTCCTATATTCAATACCGCTTCCAGTTGCCCAACAGCCATGTGTACTGCGGCACCTGCACTTAACTCACCCATAAGCACTGGCACTGTTAACATCAGCGGCACCTGGACTAAATCTGTTTTAAACGGAGCCGTTGCCACTGCTACAATAACCGTGTATAAAAACGGTGTAGCTGTTGGTACAGTTGCCGGCGTAACATCTGGCAGCACCTGGACTTTAAACAGCATTACCCTTATAAATGCTGATGTTATTACCGCCAGGGCTGTTGCAACCGGCGAAACCATGTGCTTAACCAGCAATGCCGTTGCTGCATCTACCTGCAACGCATCCAATATACCACCCACACCCGTATTAACCTGTAGCAGTGGCAGTAAAGGAATTAATGGCACCAATTTAACAACAGGGTGGGTAGTGCATGTTGATAATTTAACCCGTAATATTTTAGATAACAGTAATACAAATGGTACAGGCCTGTTTGGTGCAAACATCGGCACAAGCCCCAATATAACCTGGCAGTTTTCGGGTGGTTGTGGTACCGGGGCACCATTAAATTCCGGATCGTACAAAATTTACTATACCAATGCTGCAGGCTGTAATTCTTTACCAGCTTATTTTTGCGCAGCCGGTAATGGTGGTAATGCACTGGCAGGCTCTTTGGCCATACCGGTTATTACTGCACCGGCAAATGCAGTTTTTACAACAGCAACTAAAACCATTACAGGCACAACAACTGCCAACGCAACGGCATCATTATTCATTAATGGTATAAGCGTACAAACAGTAACTGCAACCGGTGGTGTGTTTAGCTTTAATGGTCTTAACCTTTTAAACGGGCAGCAGCTTTATATACTTGTAGAATTAAATAGCGGTACCGTAACTACCAGCATGTGTGCAAACCAAACACCCTTATATACGGTAACCTGCTTTACCAATCCACCATTAATGAATGCAGATAATAACAACCAGCTTACAGCGGGAGCACCCATTACCGGCACATCAACCGATGCGGCAGGCACAACCATAAGAGTGTACACATCAGGTAATACCTTGGTTGCTACCACTGCAGTGCAGGCAAACCGCACCTGGTCAACCGCAAATGCAGGTACAACACCGGCAACGTATAATGCCGTTGCAGCAACTTCTTACTTTGCCAATGCACAAAACGGCAGTTGTGGTTTAAGTGGCAATTCGGCCAGCTTTGCAACATTGGCACCTACTGCTGCAGGCAGGTGCGGTTCAATTGCAGGACCTGTATCATCAGGCGCAGCTACCATTTCAGGCACAATTACCGGATCATTCACTACATCTACTGTAAATCTTTATTTAGACGGACAGCTGATCGGCAGTACCGTTACATCCAATACTGCCTGGGGGCCAGTTACAGTAAACAGTACCCCAAGTAACAGCTTGTATCCAAACGGCGTGCTGTCAATCGGCATTCAGGAGAGCGGAAAACAGGAAGTACTCTGCCCATTATCTGCCCTGCCAATTACCTGTTCGCCCACTCTTGTTGCACCTGTTTACAGCCCTTCAGTAGCTACTATTTTACGCAATCAAACAGTAACATACAGTATTTCAAATGCGGCAGCGGGGTCGTTTTATGCTTTAGCCGATTCTGCAACCGGTCAACCACTTGGCCAGGGGGTGTGGGCCCTGGCAAACGGCCTGCTTTCAATTACAACCAATCCGTTTACAACTTCAGGAACCTTTAAAATTGTGTTTAAATCAACCTCCATTTCGGGTGTAACACAATGCGTTGCTGCATCAGCTACGGGTATTGTAATTGTAACTTCGGTTGTATTACCAGTAACACTTATTGAGTTTAAGGGTAAAAAGCAGGCAGATAATATTTTACTGGACTGGACAACAGCAAACGAAATACTGGTAAACCGTTTTGAAATTGAACGTAGTATCAATGGTTCTGTATTTGATAAAATAGGGGTAGTAATGGCCACCGGAAACAGTAATAGTAACAGGGCTTATACTTTTACAGATGCAAGGCCCTTTAGCTCTTTTAATTATTATCGATTAAAAATGATCGATAATGACGGCAGGTACAGCTACAGTAATGTAATTGTGTTTTTGGGCGACCGCTCAAAAGGGATTATTGTAAATAATATTAAACCCAATCCTTTTACAGAAAGCATAAACCTGTCTGTTATTTTACAGCAGGCGCAAACATTATCAATACGAATAATAGACGTTACAGGTAGAGTGGTATCAACCAGGCAGGTACATGCAACAGCCGGAAACAATGTAATTGTTTACAGTGACCTGCATCGTTTAGCCGATGGAGTTTATTATGTATGCATAAGTACAAACGATGCAATGTTGCAGCAAAAAATATTAAAAGTACACTGATAATAGATTTACATGGTATTCATAACAAGCCGGCTCTAAATAAAGAGCCGGTTTTTTAATTGTTGATAGTATAACATACAGGTTATATCTGTAAAAAACTAAGTAAAAAAAACAAGTGAACATAGAGGTTTTGAGGAGTAGAGAAATGCAAGTGATGCGTGAATTACCTCTAAATCTCTAAGCCTTAAGTAAAAAAACAAGTGAACATAGAGGAGTAGAGAAATACATGTAATTTTTGAAATATCTCTAAATCTCTAAACACTCAGTAAAATGGAAAAAAACGATAGGTGTAAAAGATAGCGGATTAGAAATAAAAACTAAGCATTTTTAACTCCTAAAGGTCAAAAAAGGCCTTGTAAAAAATTAACTCATTGATAATCAATAAAACTCTCCGGGAAAAATCACAGAAAAAACTGTGTTTTTTCACATTTTTTTACAAGAATATTATTGCAGCTTTACATGTATATTATTTATTAAATGATGTAAAGTTTACGGCATGGCAATCAATACAAAAAAAAGCTGCCCAAAAGCAGCTTTAATGGCAGCAAGCAGCGGTGGTTTACGATACCGTAACCATACCGGTGTAAAAACTGCTGGCCACATTTTGCCCGTTTTCGCTAATAAAGCCAATCCAGGTGTGTACATCCTGACGGCTAAAGGAGCTAAGGTCCAGGCTGTCGGTAAGCGTACTACGGTTGGCACCACCGGTGGTGTAAATACACTGGTTAAAAGCAGGGCAGTACACAACCAGCATTGCTTTATCGGTAGCACGTGCTATGCCTACACCACTGTTGTTTGTCCAGCTAAAGTTAAGTACACTGCCTGCGCCGCTGTTAACTACCGGTGCCAGCACATTGGGCAGGTCGCCACGGCTTACCAAAGCATCGGAATACCGGATGCTGTACACCGGGTAAGTGCCCGTAACGGCGTTTTTAAGTGTGTAGCTAACTGCGCTGTTAAAGCCGGTTTTGCGCACGGCAAAATTGCCAAAGCTGATCTCTACCAGCCCGCTGATGGTTTGTACAAACCGTACCACCAGTGCAAACTTAAGTTGTTGCTCCAGTTGCGGCTGTGTGGGTTTAAAATTGCGGCGACTGGCTTTACTACGCATGTAGTCAATGCCTTTCCAGTTACCACCAACTACGTTGCCTACTTTTCCCGAAAATCCTCCCAGGATTCCCTTACTGATTGTTCCCATGATATATGTTTTTATGGGTTTAAAAATTCCGGTAACGGATTTAAAACAGGGCCGCCCCGGCTTACTAACAACATAAAACTACAGCAGGCTGTTGCCACAAAACAGTTTGCTGTACAACAAAGTACCGGCTTGCACCAACTAATTACTTGTTGGTTTTATTTATACTTTACAAGGCAATATTGTACCGTATTGCACAGCCTTGCACCTTGCATTAAATGCAAACAGGCAGTGGCAAAACTGCCCCTCCGCTGGTATGTTTATGTACCTGCTGCGCTACCGCTTCGGGTGCGGGGCAAACAACAGCGAATATGGTACGAACATGGTACGAAGCAAATACGAACAAAACCCATAGCGAACAAATGCATAAAAACGGGGGTAAAATGCCCTGCTGTAAAACATCATTATATGCCCCTGCCGTCCCATACCGGCAGGCAGCATAAACCCTAAAACCTGTTACATGAAACAGACAAAAAAACAAAACACTGTACAAACAAAAATGAAAGATGCAGCAAGCCCGCCACCCCGCAAAGAGCAGCTAAAGCACAGGATGATGGATCATTACGACCTGGAAGAAATGTTTGGCGTTAGCCGTGGCACCATTTATAACTGGTGCCGTGCCGGACTGCTTGGCTTTATAAAAATTGGCGGCAAAACATTTTTTGATACTGAAGATATAGATGCAATGATAAAAAAGCGCAAGCAGACGATGGTGCCAAAGGAGAAAAAAAAGAAAAAGTGAAGCTGGTTTATGATTACCGTTAAAACACCCGGGTAAAATGGGGGATTATACTTGCATAAAAAAAATATGCTGCAATACTTTGTGGTTTAAATGCAATTAAACATTGGCCTTGCCTAAATTGTAATTCATTAAAACAACTAAATTATGAGCAAAAAAAAAAATTGGATTTTATCAAAAGATAATTCAGCACCCGTAAATACAGTTCCTGCTTAAGTTATAAATCATCCCTAAACAACCAATCATGAAAAAAATTGCAGACTTTTATTTAAGAACATTACTCATCAACAGCAAATTCAATTCAACGCAATCAAATCCGGATCAACAACTACTTTTTCCTGATTTTCTGGCAAAGCTTAACACCTGTATAAAACAGTACAAAAAATTATACCCCAACCAGGATATTACATTTACCGAAACCTACAGAAGCAATGCCCTGCAACTGATACACTACAATAACGGCGCAAGCAAAATAAAAAAGAACGGCATGCACCATTATGGCATAGCTGCCGATAGTATTTTTATAATTAACGGCAAAAGAACTTACAAGGGCGATGTAATGGCACTGCGAAAAATTTACACAGATAATGGTTTAACCATACTGGGTATGTGGGATGCACTGCATGTGCAGTTTATAACCGTTGCCGATCAGCAACTGCTGCGTAATACCGTTGCTGCAGCCATATCTAAATTTCAAAAAGATAATGAATTGCCGGTAACAGGCGAAGCCAATGCTGCCACAATTGCAAAAGCAAAATCGGTTTTTGGAGGTTAACCATCATCAGCAAATTACCTGTACAATGGTTACTGATTTAAACTATGCGGCACAACCCACCACCATCAAAAAACTATTAACCCTTTAAATTTATTACATGAAAAAATTAATGCTTTTTATCACTTTGGCAGTATCAGTAAAAATGTTAAATGCCCAAACTATGGGCGCTGGCTTCTGGAGTACCAATAATACAAACGGTTATACCCGTATAACGGTATCCAATAATCCCGATAATAAAGTTTACCAGATAGAATCTACTTACAACACCGATACGGATGTGTTGTTGTATAATGTTATTGTGGATGGCGTTATGCTGCCCATAACATTTCACGAAGGAACTACGGTGGTAGTAGAGGGTAAAAATATTGCCATCAGGCAGGTAGCACCTTTAAAAAAAATGATAAGGGGTACCTGGAAAGTTGTGCAGCAAGCAGAAATAGCCGCTAACATCTTTCAATGGTTTTTTGTACCCCGTATAAATGTTGATCAGTTAATTGCATCGTTAAAAACCGAGCAGGAATTTCTGTTAACCATCACTCCACAAAGCCCCAATTGTACCAATACCAGCTTTATGGTTATTATTGATGGCCAGCCCGTAAAAGATGATAATAACAATGTGCTTATATTTCCCGAAGGCAGCACCATATCTGGCAAAGGAAAAGTTATATCACTCAGGGCTACCGGCACCTGCACGGGTAACAATACCATTAATGGAACATTGAATCTTAAAAAGTAAGCAAAAAAATGTGTCTCAGCGGGGTTTTCGCATACGGAATCATTCAATGTTATAAGTTGCTTCTGCGAAACCCCGATGCCTGAAGTTTCTTACATAATTATACACTCACTGTGGCACGGCTTGGCTGCCTTATGGCTTAGCAGTTCACATCATCGGGGTTTCGCACAAAGATTGTTTTGTTTCAAGTTGTGTCTCAGCGGGGTTTTCGCCTACGGAATCATTCAATGTTATAAGGTGCTTCTGCCAAACCCCGATGCCTGAAGTTTCTTACATATTTATACACTCACTGTGGCACGGCTTGGCTGCCTTATGGCTCAGCAGTTCACATCATCGGGGTTTTGCACAAAGATTATTTTGATTCAAGTGCCTCTTGTGAAAACCCCGCTGTGACACAATGGAACATTAAATCTTAAAAAGTAGGGCATTTTTCTGCGTTTATTTTTTAGATAATTACACAAGTCTCTATTTTGCTAAACCAATGAGTTTAATTAAAACATAAGATTAAAAGTGTTGGTGATAAGGCTCACCACATAATGATACAAAGCATCGGTTATTGATAAAAACGTATCAAATTTCTAATACAGAGCAAAAGGGTAGCAGATAAATAAATTTTATAAACTGCCCTTTTAAAATTTACATAAGTATTATTTGCATCTGCAATTTTGATTAGTTTATTGTATCGCTTATTACTTGTATATTTGAGTAATCTCATTTTTAATGCCTAACCAAAACCCTGAACAACTTGCCCGTGATAATATCGACAAGCAATTAATTGCCTGTGGCTGGCTTATACAAAACAGCAAACAGGTTAATTTAAAAGCAGCTATTGGCATTGCCATACAAGAATACCGCACAGATATTGGCCCTGCAGATTATGTACTTTTTGTTGATGCAAAACCCGTTGGTATTATTGAAGCCAAACGTGCCGAAGAGGGCGTACACCTTACCATGCACGAAGAACAAACCCAGGGCTATGCAACTGCCAAACTTAAATACCTTGATAACCAGCCCCTGTTTTTTGGTTACGAAAGTACCGGCGATGTAACCCGGTTTACCGATTTTCGTGATCCCAAACCAAGGAGTAGGCCTGTATTTACTTTTTATCGCCCCGAAACATTTTTAGAGTGGAACAAACAAGATGCATCTTTAAGAACAAGATTACACGACATACCCGCATTGCCCGAAACCGGCTTAAGAGATTGCCAGATCTCTGCCATTAACAACCTGGAGCACTCTTTCAAAGATGCCCGGCCTAAAGCTTTAATACAAATGGCCACGGGCAGCGGCAAAACCTTTACCGCCATTACTTTTATTTACCGCTTATTAAAATATGCCAAAGCAAAACGCATTTTGTTTTTGGTAGACACTAAGAACCTGGGCGAACAGGCTGAGCAGGAAATGATGGCATATGTACCCAATGATGATAACCGGAAGTTTACCGAACTCTATGGCGTTACTAGGTTGAAAAGCAGTTTCATCCCTGCCGATAACCAGGTTTACATTAGCACCATTCAACGGATGTATAGCATTTTAAAAGGAACCGAGCTGGATGAAAGCGCCGAAGAAGCCAATCCAAATGAATACCTTACCTCAAAAGAACCGGCACCTGTAACCTACACGGAAAAAGTGCCCATTGAGTTTTTTGATTTTATTGTAATAGACGAATGCCACCGCAGCATTTATAATTTATGGAAACAGGTACTCGATTATTTTGATGTTTTCCAGGTTGGCTTAACTGCCACACCAGATAACCGGACCTTTGGTTACTTTAATAAAAATATTGTGAGCGATTATGGTTACGAAAAAGCCGTGATTGATGGCGTGCTTGTTCCTTATAATGTATTTACCATCGAAACAAAAATTACCAAAGAAGGCAGTAAAATTTCCATTGGCGAAAATGTAGATAAACGTGAACGCCTTACCCGGCGTAAATTCTGGGAGAGTGTAGATGAGGATATTGAGTATAGCGGCAAGCAACTTGATAAGGATATTGTAAATCCCAGCACCATCCGTACCATCATCCGGGGCATAAAAGATAATATGCCTGCCATGTTCCCCGACAGACTGGATGAGCATGGGAAATTTGAAGTGCCCAAAACACTCATCTTCGCTAAAACAGATTCTCATGCCGAGGATATTATAGAAATTGTACGGGATGAATTTGCCGAAGAAAATAAGTTCTGTAAAAAGATTACCTATAAAAGTGAGGAAGACCCCAAGACGGTACTCAGCCAGTTTCGCAACGATTACTATCCCCGCATTGCGGTAACGGTAGATATGATTGCCACCGGCACCGATATTCGTCCGTTGGAAGTTTTGGTATTTATGCGTGATGTAAAAAGCCGCAGCTATTACGAGCAAATGAAAGGCCGTGGCACCCGAACCTGTAGCCTGGAGCAGTTAAAAGCCACAGGCACACCATCGGCCAAATTTACCAAAGATCATTTTGTAATTATTGATGCCATTGGTGTAGAGCAAAGCCAGAAAACCGATAGCCGCCCATTAGAGAAAAAGCCCGGCATGAGCCTGAAAGACCTGTTGCAGAATGTAGCCATGGGCAATACACAGGAAGAGATATTGAGTACACTTGCCAACCGCCTGATACGATTAGACAAACAAATAAACGAAAAAGAAAAAACAAATTTTGCGGCACAGGCCAATGGGCATACCATTAACCATGTAGTGAAAGAATTATTAAACGCTTATGACCCCGATACAATCAGCAATTTACAATTGGCAATAGGCAATCAAATGCAGGGTGCAGCACCGGCAGACATACATTCGATATTCGACATTCAACATTCGCAATTAATCCAGGATGCTGTTGCTGTTTTTAATAACCCCGAATTAAGAAACTACATTGTAGATGTACGTAAAAAGTACGACCAGGTAATTGATATTATTAACCAGGATGAAGTAACCAATATTGGTTGGGTAAAAGACCAGGAAGCAGCCGCAGCATTAACCATAGGTAATTTTACCGCATGGATAGAGGCACATAAAGATGAGATAACCGCCCTGCAGATTTTTTACAGCCAGCCTTACCGCCGCAGGGAACTTACCTACAGCATGATAAAAGACCTGTACGAAAAAATAAAAACCGAACAACCACTGCTGGCACCAATGCATGTATGGAGATCTTATCAACAAACGGATGTCACCCTGAGCTCGTCGAAGGGCCCTAAAAATGAACTGATTGCCCTGGTAAGCCTGATACGTAAAGTTGTTGGCATTGATGAAACCGTTATTGGTTATGATAAAACAGTGGACATAAATTTTCAGGCATGGGTATTTAAAAAACAGGCCGGCACCACTACCAAGTTTAACGAAGAGCAAATGCAATGGCTGCGCATGATAAAAGATTATGTGGCCAATAGCTTTCATGTAGATAAAGAGGATTTTGAACTGGACCCTTTCAATAAGAACGGTGGCTTAGGGAAAATGTGGCAACTGTTTGGCGACAAAACGGATGAAATTATTAATGAATTAAATGAAGTGCTGGCGGCGTAAAATTGTCTGAATCAGAATTTATAAAATTAAAAAATGAACAGAATTAAAACCCAATGGAAAAGGATGAACTGACATATAAAATAATTGGCGCCTCCATGAAAGTTCATAATACACTGGGAAATGGATTTCAAGAAGTAATTTATCAGCGTTGTCTTGCAATAGAATTAGCAAATGCCGGGTTAGCATTTGGCAGGGAAATAGAACAGACAATTTTTTACAATGGAACAGAAGTGGGTACAAGAAGGGCAGATTTTATTGTAGAAGGAAAAATTGTAGTAGAATTGAAAGCACTGATTGCCTTGGAAGATGTTCATTTGGCACAGGCCAAAAATTATGTAGTAGCTTATGATTTTGCAAAAGGGCTGTTAATCAATTTTGGAGCAAAAAGCCTTGAATATAAATTGATTTTTAATCCTAAATATAATGTCTGAATCAGAATTTATAGAATTACAAAATGAACAGGATGATGGAAAACTTATTGATTGCACATTCTGCTAATTCTTAAATTTTGAAAATTCTGATTCAGACAAATGTGGCATTGTTTGGTGATAAAACCGATGAAATTATTAATGAATTAAATGAAATGCTGGCGGCGTAAAATAAAAAAGCCCGCAATTGCACTCATTATAAAATTATTATTAGAAAACGGCCTGAAGCCGACGTTCATGCAAAGCAGACTGACACAAAAGTAAATCATTGAAATATAACAAGTATGACCTGGAATAAAAATATGCTAAATGAGCAACAGGGAGATGATTGGGGTGGGCCGTGGACAGAAAAGAAATTACGGGCATTTTCAAAATATGTAAAGTCGTACCTGACGATAATGAAAAAAAATCCTTTTTGGGAAACCATTTATTTTGATGGATTTGCGGGAAGCGGTACCAAAGAAAAGGATGTAAAGACAGAATTATATAAACAACTTAAAATAACCGAAGAAGAGGAAAAGACATATAAAGGTGCAGCGGAAAGAGTTTTAACTTTGGACGATAGTTTAGCATTCAAATATTATTATTTTATAGACAAAAAGGAAAGTTCTTTACAGAAACTTGAAAAGACGCTAAATGAAAAAATTGATTTAACAACAAAAACTATTTCTTATAAATCAGGTGATGCTAATCAGTGGATATTGGAATTGTCGAAGGCACTAAAAACAAAAAAATATGCCGCTTTGATTTTCCTTGATCCATTTGGTATGCAAATAGACTGGAATTCAATTGAGACACTTAAAGACACTCGTTCTGATGTATGGATACTTGTGCCAACCGGAGTTATTGTAAATAGATTATTGGATAGAGCTGGCGAATTAAAATATATTGATAAGTTGGAGTCATTTTTTGGTATGAAGGAAGAAGAGATAAAAGCGATATTTTATAAGCAGGAAATAAAAACAACGCTATTTGGAGATGAGGAATCGACGAGCAAAATTGCAAAGCCAATTGAAAAGATTGCGAAGATTTATGCTGAACGCATGAAAACAATATGGAAACATGTAACAGAAGAACCACTTCGGTTGGATAATAGAAACGGTGTTCCTATTTTTCATTTTGTGTTTGCATCCAATAATCCAAATGCATTAAAAATTGCCAATCAAATTATAAAAAACGTATAA
>JAYURR010000148.1:0-11053 GCA_043756605.1 Chitinophagaceae bacterium | reverse complement strand
AAAAATCCCCCCCGAAACCTCGGGAGGGATTGTATAATTCATTTGTAATGTATTACTGAATCACCACTCTGCACATGGTTAAGCGGTTGCCATTTCTGTCAACAATTTCAACCCAGTACAACCCTTTTCCATAAGACCTTAAATCAACATCCATTCTGTCATAAGGTCTTCCAATGGTATAGTTTTGAATCATCACTCTGTCGCCTTTGGCATCATAAACAACAATACCTCTTGGCATAATATTGTTTGCAACACTGTAATACCTAACCTGGAATTTGCCACTGCTAGGATTAGGATAGATGAAACATTTGCCACTGGCAGAATCTGCAACTATTGCGCTGTTCGACGTACTGGTACATCCGTTAACATCCGTAACACGTAATGTATAAAGTCCCAAACCATCAACATCAACTTTTAGTGTTCTGGTTCCTATACCACTTAATATACCTGCAGATGAGCTGGTTAAAACTACACCATCACGTATCCAGGTGTAGCCACCATTAGTTGCAGGCGCATTAGGCGCAACTGTTGATGTTAAAGTAGCCGTCATACCAGGCAATAAAGCACTATATAACGGAGCAATGGTAACAATTGGTAATGGATTAACCGTTAAGGTTGCTACTCTCGAAATTTGCACAGCGCAAGGTGCAGCACCGGTAACAATTGCACGATACTGATAACCGTTCATAGTTACTGCAGGTGCTGTAATTGTTAAAGTAGGTGTTGTTACACCACTATAAACACCGCTATTTGCAATATTTGTAAATGCACCACCGGCAATACTAACCTGCCATTGGTATGTATGAGGGCCTGTGCCCGCAGTAACTGCAACAGAGAAAGTAACAACTTTATCTGTACAAATACTTTGATTTGCAGGTAAAGCCGGATTTAAAGTTGTTGGCTGATTAACCGTTACTACAACTGTTCTTGGCGCAGAAACACAAGGTGTTAAACTTCCTGCAAACAAAACCTTTCCAATAAATGCCCTTGGTGTAAATGTTGGGGCAAGCGGAGCAATGCCGCCAGCATAACTAACATTTGAACCCGAAATTACATCACAACCTCCTGCAGAATTGGTGTAAGTACCTGCTGCAACTGTGCTGTACCTTAAGTTACCAACATTGGCTGCAGTTTCTGATTGAAAAGCCAGACCATAAGTGGCACCAGCAGGAATAACCAGACTTAAGCCCGACAACATTGCCTGTGGCGTTGTAGTGGTTGTATTTGCAATGGCAGTATAAGTACCAGTTCCGGCAACAATCCAACCATTAGCTGCATTGATAGCACCGGGAGCACCGTTAACTGCTGTTGTTTTATAAAATAATGTAGCAATACTTGCTCCATTGGTTGATGCTATACTTTCAAATCCGGAAATAGTAACCGGGAATGCATTGTTATTTTTAAAATTAGTAGTAACAAGCGCAAACTGATTGTTATTAGCAAATGTAGTTTGTATAGAAGTGGGTGCAAGACCGATACTTTGCGTTGTTACAGTATAGGTATAAGTACCGCTTGGGGTAGGTTGAGCCCACACTGAATCTATCGGTGTACCAAGGTATGCTTGTGTACCTGCAGCATTAATAAATAAGCCACTTATCGGAGTCCAAATAGCCGGTGTTCCTGTAGAAGTTGCTTTCAGTTTAACAGGAGCATCTCCCAAACACATGGCAACCGGGTTAGGTGTAACCACAGGAGCCCCAGGTGTATAATTAACCAATACACTCGATGAACCTATACAACCAGTTGTACCATTAGTACCAGTTGCAGTATATAAAGTTGCAACAGTTGGTGCTGCATAAACTACCGGTGTTTGCGTGCCTGCAACATATGGTATAGTTGCCTGTGGATTTGTGTATAATCCTGTTGCAGGAGACCATGTATAAGTAAGCGGTGAACCTGTAGTACCCGGTGTGGTGTAATCAACAATGATCGACCATGAGGTAAGGGTTCCCACATCACCAAGACCTCCATCAGCCATTGCCAATGTCCAGGTACCGTTTGGTGTTGAGAACAATTCACTCCATGCTGTAGCCGTAGATGGGAAACCTGCCGGATTCTGAACTGTTGGCCCAGCTACTGTTCCGTTTATCAGATCAGCTTTCCAGGTACCAGAAATTGGAGTTGAAGTTGCTGTTCCAAGAATAGCAGTGCCTGATGAACTGATGGTAGTATTTACAAATCCAGCATTAGGATAAGTACCTGCCTGTGTACCAGTTCCACTCATGTATTTAATAAGGTTTAAAACGGTACCATTAGGTGCTTTCAAATTCATGATCATGTCGCCCACATAAGTATGGCTTGGCATGTTGAAGTTTACCCGCATACCTGTAATGGTTGCATTGGCAGGTACGCATGATACCGCAAGGGTTGCAGATGCACCATTTGCAGTATTATCCGGTACTGCAATACTAATTGCACCAGATGCGGTAGTACAACTACCTGGAACCGGAGGAGGTGCAGAAGCTGTGCTTAATTGTGTACCACTAATACCGGCTACTCCACCGCATACAGGGCCTGCAGGTGTAATTGTTACAACTGGTAATGGATTAACAGTTAATACTGCGCAATTAGAAATGTTGGCAGTACCAACCGGTGCACAAGCGCCACCTAAAACGCAACGGTATGCATACCCGTTCAAAGTACCATCTGTTGGGTTAATGGTTAACACGGCAGTATTTACGCCGGCATATGGTGTTCCATTAGTAAGATTAACCCATGGACCTGCACAACCTGCTGTGCTTACCTGCCATTGATATGTTAAACCTGTACCAACACCAGCAACTGTAAATGTTGCTGTATTGCCACTGCATGAAGCTGCATTAACCGGCTGCGTTGTAACAGCAGGACGCTCATTAACCGTAATGGTAATATTTGCCTGGCGGATACAACCTGCGCCATTGTTATGATTAACTGTATAAGTAGTTGTTGTCATTGGAGAAGCAGCAACAGGGTTAGAAGTTGTTGAGCTTAATCCGGCAGCAGGAGTCCAAAGGAAAGTACCAGTTGTAACCGGTGCCAAACCCTGACCTGTTAATGTAACAGTTCCGTTAAAATTACGTGGATTGAATGCAGGAGCAGCCGGTGCAGCACCACCACCATAACCAACATTGCCACCAGTTATAATAGAAACTCCGTTGTTAGTATAAGTTACCAGTCCAGCACCATTTGTATAGGCAATATTAGCTGCATTTGCAGTTGTTACTCCTTCCAGTGCAATGCCATAAGTAGTACCGGCAGGAATAACAAGTGATAAACCTGTTAATAAAGTATGAACACCACCCGCTGTAGAAACACTGGCACCTGAACCAAATTGAATCCATCCATTTGCAGCATCAATAGCACCTGGTGGGCCAGCAATAGCGCTGGTTTTATAAAATATCCTTGCATTCATTGCTCCTGAATTCAGGCAACGACTTGAAATTGCTGTTAACGTAAACGGACTTGCATTGCCATTCTGAATATTAAAAGCAATCAGTGCCTGTCCATTTCCGCCTGCTGTTGGTGATGCAGGACTAGCTGTTACAATAGGTCCAACTGGCTCACTCACGGTTAACCTTGTTGGGTCGCCGGCACAAACTGTTGTGCCCGGATCAGCAACAATACTTAAAGCCGTTGCAGCTGTAAATGTTACAGTAGCTATGCTTGAATTTGCTTCCGCACAAGTACCAAATTGCGTTACCGCACGGTAATAAGTTGTTTGCGTAACATTATTAAATGTGTAAGTAGCACTTGTAACAGCAATGGGTGTCCATGGACCAGCAATATTTGTTGCAGATTCCCAACGTACTACGTTTCCGTTAAAGCCAGCTACTGTTAAAACACCGGTGTTTGTAGTACCACAAACATTTGTGTTTGCAGGGGTAACAGTACCAGCAGTTGAACCCGCCGCTACAAATAATGCAGCTGGGTTACTGGTTGCAGTAGGGTTACAGGTACCGGTAACAACACAACGATAATAATATCCGTTCATACCTACAACAGTTGGGCTAACTGTAAGTGTTGATGTAGTAACACCAGCATAAGGAGCACCATTGGCAAGATTGGTATAAGCACCGGCAATACCCGTTGTACTTAATTGCCATTGATATGTTACGCCACCAGTAGCTGTTCCTACACAAGTGTAGGTAACAGATGAACCTGCACAGGTAGTTACATCAACCGGTTGTTGATTAATAGTTGGAGCACAAGCCACCACCTGAGTAATCTCAGTAATCATATCTTTAAATGCTACCCTTGTGTTAGAGGCGTTAAATAAACTTGTACGCATATTAACTGCAGCTTTATAACTCAGTGTAATATCATCAACCCACCATCCTGCCGGTGCGGTTGGAGCAGTTGTATTGTCATCAGATCCAAAGCGGAAACGTAACATTACAGATTGGCCATTAAATGAAGCTAAATTTACTTTTGTATTAATGAAAGTACCTTGAAGACCGGTAAATGCGGCTCTTCCGGATAAAGCATTGGTAGGCGCTGCACCTAAACCTCCATTATATCCATTCAGTGTAAAATTAGCAGCACCTACATCATTCCAGGTGGTTCCGCCATTTGTACTAACTTCAACAACACCTCCATCCCATCCATCTTCGGTATTCCATCTGTGCCAGAAGCTTAATTCAGGATAAGAATTTAATGGTATTGCGTAAGATGCAGTTGTAGCTAATCTTTGATCGCCGGATACGGCAAGATTTTGAACATAGAATGAGTTAGGAGCACTGTTACTAACTGTAGTTGATACTGTCCAGGGAGCTCCAACAGAACCCGCTGTAGTCCACGCTGCTGGTATAGTTGCAGTTGCAACTGGCTCAGTAAATAAAGTAACAGGAGCAAAATATGAACCTGCATTTACAGTAACAATAAACGGATAGTTTGTTGTACCTGCTGCCTGGTTTACCGCAAAACTTACAACACGGTTTGGTGCATCGTAAGTACCACCACTAACATAAGTTACGTTGGTAGGTAAAGTATCTCTTAAAGTATAACCAGATACGGCAGAACATGTAGTCAGGCTGTTTGTATAATTTAAGTTAGATCCTTCAGGTATTGTTGTTGCACTTACTGTTGCTCCTAAAGTTAAAGGCGGTGTAAAGTCAGGAACCTGATCTGTTACACTTCCGGTTGAACCTTCAGATGCAAATGCACCCATACCTCTTCTGCGGAATGCTTCCCATATTGAACAATTATATAAACCACCATACAAATTTTGATCGGCCTGTAAAATTGCATTTCTGCCACTGATAAAACCAGGACTACACTGTTGCAGTTTTAAACCTTCAGTTACTAATTTTAAAGCAATGGCATTACCACCACCGCCGGCAAGATTATACAGATTTGGATTAATAGTACCAACCTGGTTAATAATATTCCAGGTCATATCCCACAAAGTAGCACACCATATTTCACCTCTTGGATGAGGGCCTACAGGTAAAGAAGCCAGGTAAACCCGGTTGTTAACTGTAAAATCGGTACAATATCTTTGACCACGGATACCTAAACCAGTTGGCGGTTGAAATAATGCGTACGTTCCAATACCTCTTGGTGAGTTGAAGCCTGTATTTAAAGTTGCTGTTGCCCAATCCTGGGTTAACATCAAACCGTAATAATCACTCCATCCTTCTCCCATTTGTTCTGCATTTCCCAAACAAGCACCACTGCCACCACCGGTTAAACGGTTGCTGATACCATGGCCATATTCGTGAATAACAATTCCATTATCAACATCTCCATCCCTGTTTGGTGTTCCGCCGTTCCATAAATACATCTGCATTCTTCCACTGCCACCATCAGCGGGTGTACCAAAGTTTGCATTGTTGGTTCCGCCACCATCCTGAGCTTCAGCATTTACATGGTCGTTACCTGCTCCACCTCTCCCCAGGTTATCATCCTGAAAATTAAAAGATGCCTCGGTAAAACCATAAACATACATCACATCATGTATTACATTATTCCAGTAAAATAAATTGGTAATATTAAACTGCTGATTAGGTACCGGAGTTGTTTGTGTAGGATCAACAGTGTAGTTTGGTGTAAAATCAAAAGTTAAATTAGGTAATGCTGTTGATGAGTTTGCTGATTTTGCAATAGAACCGGTATTGTTGTTTGCCCTATCCTCATAGGCCCAAACATTATTACCACGTGTGTATGCGTAATCTGTAGCAGCAATACCTGTATTCCATTTTAAAGTAGTGGCATTGCCCGGAGCAGCTAACCATGGATCTGTTCTTAATGCATGTGCACCATTTGCAAAACTTGGTGCTTCTGCAGGAAAAGGAACAACCCTGTAAGTAGCCGTTGTAACTACAGATGGGCCGTTAGTTGTTTTAAAATCTAAAAAGCTTTTTTCATTTGTATTTGCCTGCATATTGCCATAAAGGAATGCAGGATATTTTACCAACCCATTTACATCTGGTGTACCCCAATTATCGTAATCGGTATAATTATCCAAACCTAAAATACTGTTGTTCTCTGCATCAACTCTAACCATCCATAAGTCAGCACTGGTTTTGGCTTCTATATATACATGCCACGATAAACGTATTTCATCAGAATTTTCAATCGGTGTCCACATTAACTGTGCAGTAATGTTGCTATGAGAGATACCCATATTGCTGAACTCAACCTTTTGCCCATTGTTTTTAGCGTTGATAGCTATTGCCATTTGAGAGGCATGTAGCCCTCTGTCTGATATAGCAGACTGAACTGCCGAGGCAGCGCTAACTGCGGGTATTGCAGATTTACCAGCAGCAAATTTTTGAATACTTTTGTTAAAAGCACCTGCCTGCGAAAGCAGCTTGCCATTTCTAAAAGACAAAACAAGCATTTGGTTAAAAACCGGAACACCCTGGTAAGTCTGTGTAAGGTAAACCATTCTAATGCCGGTAGCATTATCCAGGTAAGTGCTATACACCATTGAGTTACTGATGTCTTCTGCAGAAAGACCCAGCGTGGTTTTGCTTGCGCTAACCAAACTGATTGCTGCATTCTCCTCGGCATTGATATTTTGTGCATTCATACTAAAAACACAAAATAACAACGGAACAATAAAGAGTAAAACTTTTCTCATAATTGGGGTTGTTTTAAATTTAAAATACATAATTCGATTGTGGGATTATAAAATCAAAAATCTTTGAACTAAAATGAATAAGATTGAAAGATGTTACCTGAAAAATTCTTACGGAGGGTAGAATGTACCTCAACTGAAATAAACTTAAACGTTTAGCCAGCAGAAGAAAAAACTGATTAATTGTAAGAAAAGGAGAAGTAAAAATTTAAACCATAAGCTTTTTGTTAATTGACATTTGTTTTAGTTTCTCAAATAAAAATACCATTAGCAATATTACGAACAATCAATTAATATTGATAAAAATTAGCTAAGTAGTTTATACACAATATTATGAACGGTAATTTGTTGAACAAAACAAGGATTTCTACATGAAAAAAATAATCATTTTAATAAATATTTTGTGTATTGTTTTTGCAGATAATTTAACTGCACAGCAAAGCAGCCAGATTGATGTACAATCAAAAGCAATACAAAGCAAGCTAATTGAATGGAGAAGGTATATACACCAACATCCTGAACTTGGCAACCGGGAGTTTAAAACATCAGCCTACATTGTTGCCCAGTTGAAATATCTTGGCCTTGAAATTAAAGCAGGCATGGCCAAAACCGGTGTGGTAGCTATTTTAAAAGGCGGCAAACCCGGGCCGGTAATAGCTTTACGGGCTGATATGGATGCATTACCGGTAAAAGAAAGAGTAAACATTCCTTATGCATCAACAGACAGTAGCACCTACGGAAACACAAAAGTGGCTGTAATGCATGCATGCGGACACGATGCACATGTTGCTATGCTGCTTGGCACTGCAAAAGTTTTATCTGCCATGAAAAAAGATATTGCCGGAACTGTAAAATTTATTTTTCAACCGGCAGAAGAAGGCGCACCCGAAGGAGAAGAAGGTGGCGCTGCATTGATGGTTAAAGAAGGCGTGATGGAAAACCCCAAAGTAGATGTAGTTTTTGGTATGCATATTGAAAGTTGGATACCGGCTGGCGATATCCAATACAAGTCTGGCTCTTTTATGGCTTCTGCTGATTTGTTTACCATTAAGGTAAAAGGAAAATCATCGCATGGATCGCAGCCCTGGCTTGGCGTTGATCCTATTTCAGTTTCGGCACAAATTATTGAAGGGCTCCAAAATATTGTAAGCCGGCAGATGGATTTAACCAAGGCTCCTGTTGTAATTACAGTTGCAAAAATAAACAGTGGTGTACGGTTCAATATTATTCCCGAAGAGGCTTTTATGGAAGGAACTTTACGAACGCTGGATAGTAAAATGCAGCAGGATGTTCAGGAGCGTATGAAATTTACCGCCGCTAAAATTGCTGAAGCATCCAATGCCACCGCAGAAATAAATTTTTATAACAAAACCCTGGTAACCTATAATACACCTGAGTTGGTTGAAAAAATGATTCCCTCTTTACAAACTGCCGCAGGTAAAAATAATGTGCGGCCTATGGATTGGGTTACCGGTGCCGAAGATTTTAGTTTTTATGGCACGAAAGCTCCGGCATTCTTTTTTTATATTGGTGGCATGCCCCGTGGTAACGATGCTAAAAATGCGCCGCCGCACCATACACCCGATTTTATGATTGACGACAGCCAGTTGTTTGTTGGCGTAAAAGCATTTTGTCAGTTGGTGTTTGATTATCCGGCTACAATTAAAAATTAAACATACTTACTAAAAAAGATTATTACAGATGATAAAAGATTATTTTTCACAGCTTCGCTGCGAAAATGCTTAGCCACAAAGGGCCAAAGGCGCTAAGTTTAAAAAATGCTACGCATTTTCCTTTGTGCCTTTGGCCCTTTGTAGCTAAATTCAATTTTGTAAAAATTGAATTTCTATCCTTTAAAACACTTTTAATTAGCAGCTTATCTAAAACGGCTTAAAAAAATTAAATAAAAACATGAAACAGATTTTATTTTTTTCAACCTTGCTCCTCTCCTTTTCTGCGATAGCACAAAACAAAATGACACCCGAACTTTTATGGAAGTTGGGAAGAGTTTCGGCACTTGGCATTTCTAAAGATGGCAAATACATTTTATACTCTGTTGGCACACCCAATGCTGCAGAAAATAAAACGAGCAGAAAAACATATGCCATACCGGTTGCCGGCGGAAACCCAATGCCGGTTGGCAATGCAGACAGCATGCTTGCTAATGAAAAAATATCTCCGGATGGAAAATACCTTATCAGCAATGCAGAAGTGAAAATTAAAAAACTTACCGGTAAAGAAAATTATGCCGACCTGCAAAAATCGAATGTATATATTTTTGATGCCCTCAATTACCGCCATTGGGATACGTATGAAGATGGAAATTTTGATCACGTAATGTTAACGCCTTTGCAAAACGGAGTTGCAGGCACTGCCGTTGATCTGATGCCTGGAGAACCGTATGATTGTCCGCAAAAACCTTTTGGAGGCGATGAAGATTATGTTTGGAACCCCAATGGTAAGGAAGTAGTTTACTGCACCAAAAAGAAATACGGAACGGCTTATGCCATCAGCACCAACACCGATATTTTTGCCTACAATATTGAAACCGGCAAAACAAAAAATTTAACCGAAGGCATGATGGGGTACGATATCAATCCATCTTTTAACAGCAAAGGAGAAATGGCGTGGATGAGTATGCGGAGAGATGGTTTTGAAAGTGACAAGCAGGATTTGATTGTTAACAATGGCATTACAAAAATGAACCTCACGGGTAGCAGAGATGATATACATGTGGAAGGATACCGCTGGAGCGGTGATGGCCGGAATATATTTTTTTATGCCCCGGTAAATGGTACGCTGCAATTGTTTTCAGTTAATTATCCGGGGCTTACAAAAATGGCAGCCGTGGTAACACAAATTACCAAAGGCGATTTTGATGTGAACGGAATTATAGGCCAGGCGGGCAATACTTTGATTGTTAGCAGAACCGATATGAACCATGCTGCAGAAATTTACAGCGTTGATATTGCTACCGGTAACATGGCGCAACTTACACATGTTAATGATGAAACTTACGCAACACTCAGCCTGAGCAAAACCGAAAGGCGTTTTGTAAAAACAACCGATGGAAAAAACATGCTGGTATGGGTTATTTATCCACCGGATTTTGACCCTGCTAAAAAATACCCCACGCTTTTATATTGCCAGGGCGGACCACAATCACCCTTAACGCAATTTTACTCTACCCGTTGGAATTTTCAGTTGATGGCTGCTAACGGTTACATTGTGGTAGCACCTAACCGCCGGGGTATGCCCGGCCATGGCACCAAATGGAACGAAGAAATTAGTAAAGACCATGGCGGCCAGGCAATGAGAGATTATTTGAGTGCTATTGATGCAGTGAGCAAAGAAAAGTATGTTGATAAAAACCGTTTGGGTTGCGTTGGTGCCAGTTATGGAGGTTATTCTGTTTTTATGCTGGCAGGCATGCACAACAACCGCTTCAAATCTTTTATAAGTCACGATGGTATTTATGATTTTAAAAGTATGTATGGCACCACTGAAGAAATGTGGTTTGTTGATTGGGATTATGGCGGTGCCTATTGGGATAAGAAAAATGCAGCAGCGCAAAAATCTTATGCTCAATTTTCTCCCAGCAATTTTGTTGATAAATGGAATACGCCTATATTAATTTACCAGGGTGGTAAAGATTACCGTGTGCCTATTGAGCAGGGCCAGCAGGCGTTTCAGGCTGCACAGTTGCGGGGCATAAAAAGTAAATTTATTTTATTGCCCGATCAAAACCATTGGGTGCTTACCGCACAGGATGCATTGGTTTGGCAGCGTGAATTTTATAAATGGCTGGGGGAAACGTTAAAATAATCTTTATAATTTTAACAGATTTTTTAAAAGTATTTACCGTCCATCAAATTTTACATATTGCTTGTAAAGCATACGGCTGGGTTGCTGTATTATTGCATACTTTTAGTCAAACAATCATTTTCACCCCACATGAAAACAAGCAGGTACTTATCAGGTGTTTTTTCTATA
>JAYURR010000147.1:0-3872 GCA_043756605.1 Chitinophagaceae bacterium | reverse complement strand
GAAATATTGGTGCCGAGTATGCAAATACCCGCCACAATATTGGTTTTGATGTAATGAATGCCTTTGTATTAAAGCATGGCGGTAGTTTTAAGGTTGACAGGCTGGCTTATGTTGCCGAAGTGAAATTTAAAGGCAAACAGATTGTTTGCATCTGCCCCACAACCTTTATGAACCTCAGCGGCAAGGCATTTAAATATTGGTTTGATAAAACCAAAGTGCCGTTGGAAAATACACTTACAGTTTTAGATGATCTCTCCCTGCCACTCGATAAATTCCGGCTACGGGCCGGTGGCTCAGCCGGCGGGCACAATGGTTTAAAAGATATTCAACAGGTTTTGGGTACCGATAATTACCCAAAATTGCGGTTTGGCATTGGCAATAATTATCCTAAAGGCATGCAGGCCAATTTTGTGCTTGGCAAATGGCTTAAAGCCGAAGAACCAACGGTACTGCTTAAGGTAGAAAAAAGCCTGGAGCTGATGGAAAGCTTTGTGACAGCGGGTGTTGAGCAAACTATGACGGCATTTAACAACCTCTCTATAAAGCCTTAACACTTTAATTTTCTGTTACGTCTCAACATATAGTTGTTCATTTTTAGCTATTTAACTATATTCGTGCTGCAACTTCAATACCAAAAAAAACGATTAATGAAGATTATTTGTGTAGGTCGCAATTATGCGGATCATGCTAAGGAGCTTGGAAACAGTATTCCGGATGAGCCCGTGATTTTCATGAAACCAAAAAGTGCTTTACTGCAGGCCCACACGCCATTTTATTACCCCGAGTTTACCAATGAACTGCATTATGAGTGTGAAATTGTTTTGCGTGTAAGTAAAAACGGCAAATACATCCAGGAAAAACATGCGGCCAATTATTACGATGCGGTTACAGTTGGTATTGATTTTACAGCCCGTGATATACAGGATGAATTAAAAAAGAAAGGACTACCCTGGGAAAAAGCAAAAGCCTTTGATAACTCGGCTGTGGTTGGTAAATTCATCCCGCTTACGCCTGATTTTAACCGCAAGAGTATTAATTTTTCGTTATTAAAAAACGAAGAAAAAGTGCAGGAAGCAAATTCTTCTCAAATGATTTTCAGCATTGATAAAATTATAGAAAATATCTCCAATTATTTTTCACTCAACATCGGCGATCTTATTTTTACCGGTACACCGGCTGGTGTAGGCGAGTGCGTAACCGGCGATGTGCTGGAAGGTTTTATTGAAAACCAAAGCCTGTTTAGTGTGGAAGTAAAATAATATTAGTACATAAATTATACTTGCCATTTTCTCAATCAAAGTATTCAAATATAAGCTTAGCTAAAAGTTGTCTGTTATAGTTTTGGTAAAGCAATTAATATGGCTTTTTTTAACCTTAATTTAGTGCTCTAAACCTAACAACATGAGAATCTTTTACCTGACGATATTTTGTCTTAATCTTTACTCAGTCGGACTTTCCCAAGGGAAGAACTTTAAAATTACCTACCACCATAATCTACAATTTGATACCTTAAAAATACTGCAGGACACAATTGGCATGGAGGCAATTCTAATTGGGAATAGTTTAGAATCTAATTATTCTTTTGCAAAATTGCCAATTCAAAATAATAGTGCCTCCATAATTAAAGAAGAAAATACGCAAGAAGCAAGCGATGAAATGCAAAGTGGCGATACTTATACTTTTAAATATAAAGGGAAAGGGATCACGTATGATTCAATTGGGAATATGGTTTATCTGAATAAAAAATTGCAAACTCTTTCTGTAAGAGAACATATGAGCAGTGAATATATTGTAACCGAAGAAAAAATTCCTTCAATAAGTTGGAAACTAATTAATGAAGTAAGAATGATAAAGGGCTACGCTTGCAAAAAAGCCACAACTCATTTTAGAGGCAGGGATTATGTAGCGTGGTTTACTACAGATATCCCAATTGTTGCAGCACCATGGAAATTTGTAGGCCTGCCTGGTTTGGTATTAGACATTGAAGATACCAAGCATCAAGTAAAAATTTATTTTGAGAAGATAGAATACCCAGTTACAGATAAAGTGCCAGGGTTTGTAAAAGCAGGAACAGAAATAACACTAGAAAAATATTTTACTTTTAGAAATGAGGGATGGGCAAAAACTATGAAATATATGGAAAGCCTGAGAGGACCCATGAGTACTGATGTTACAATGTACAATATTGAGATTAGGAACGACTAACCATAAATTCTTCACTTAAATGGTAGCGATAAGTTTTATTGGATGATTTTCATTCAATAATAACTAAAAAAAATGCTATAGCCTACCCGAATAATATACTTTATTTTTGCGGGAATGATTGATACAGATATTTTATTAAAGGCTTACAAACTAATGTGTACCGCCAAAGCCATGGCCGATACATACGAAGATAACCGGCCCATCTGCAGGTACGTACACTCTACAAGCCGTGGCCACGAAGCCATTCAGCTTGCAACCGCTTTTCAGTTATTGCCCTGCGATTATGTTAGTCCGTATTACCGTGATGAAAGTTTGTTACTCGGGCTCGGCTTTTCACCTTACGAATTGATGCTGCAGTTACTTGCCAAGGGCAATGATATTTTTACCGGCGGCCGGGAGTATTATTCGCATCCCAATTATAAGGGCGATGATAAACCAAACATCATTCACCAGAGCAGCGCAACCGGCATGCAGGCAATACCTACAACAGGCATTGCACAGGGGATTAAGTTTTTGGAGAAGATAGCAGAAGCGCATACGACAGACGACGGACAACAGACGATCGGTGGTCAGTCGTCCATGGTCAGTTGTCCAATTGTCATCTGCTCCTTAGGCGATGCCTCTGTTACCGAAGGCGAAGTAAGCGAAGCATTTCAGTTTGCAGCTTTGCACCAATTGCCTATTATTTTTTTAGTGCAGGATAATGGTTGGGGCATCAGCGTAACATCTGATGAAGCCCGTACAACCAATGCCAACGAAATGGTAAAAGGTTTTAAAGGCATTAAACGCATCAGTATTGATGGCAGCGATTTTTTACAGAGTTACGATGTGATGAAAAATGTGGTAGATGAAGTGCGGCAGGAAAGGCATCCTTTTCTGGTGCATGCAAAAGTGCCTTTACTCGGCCATCATACCAGTGGCGTACGTAAAGAATTTTACAGAACAGCTGAAGACCTGGCAAAACATTATGTGGATGATCCCGGCCCTAAACTCCGGAATAAATTATTAGAGTTTGGTATTGCAGAAGAAACATTAATACAAATTGAAACAGATGCAGCAGCAGATGTTGCACATCACTTTCAGGGAGCGGTAGCCGCACCGGAGCCTGATGCTTCAACAGTTAGTGATTTTATTTTTGCACCAACACCGGTTACTGAAGAGTTGGGCCAAAGAGCTCCAGCCGACAAAGAAAAAATATTAATGGTAGATGCCGGTCTATTTGCCATCAGGGAAATTATGGAAGATTATCCCGAGTCGCTTTTTTACGGGCAGGATGTAGGACGCAGGCTGGGCGGCGTTTTTAGAGAAGCCGCAACACTGGCTGAGCAGTTTGGTGACCACCGTGTTTTTAATACCGCCATACAGGAGGCTTATATCATTGGTTCAACAGTTGGTATGTGTGCCGTTGGCGCAAAGCCAATTGTAGAAGTGCAGTTTGCCGATTATATTTATCCGGGATTAAACCAACTGGTAACAGAAATTTCTAAAAGCTGTTATTTAAGTTGTGGCAAATTTCCTATTCAAACTTTAATAAGAGTTCCTATTGGCGCATATGGCGGCGGAGGGCCTTACCACAGTGGATGTATTGAAAGTACGTTACTTACTATCAAAGGCATTAAAGTAGTTTATCCCAGTAATGCGGCAGATATGAAAGGATTATTAAAAGC
>JAYURR010000146.1:0-35603 GCA_043756605.1 Chitinophagaceae bacterium | reverse complement strand
AAATAGGTATCAAAAAAATACCGATCATCCTGGTAATGATACCAGATAATCCGTAGATCAATGAATCGCTTCCTAATTGTTTAAGCTGTTTAAGCATTATTTTTTTTATTAGATGCTAAAACTTCTTTGTAAATCTGTATTAATTGCGGTGCGATTATTTCTACATCAAAATATTTTTCGGCAAAGGCACGGCTTTGTTTGCCAATATCATGCCTTAATTGTGAATTCGTTATAAGTTTTACCAATTGCTCTTTTAAATTATCGGGGTTGGTATTTATTATGGGGCAGTCGGTAGCTAACCCTCCTTCAAATACTTCTTTCATGATATAACACATGGTTGGTTTACCTAAAGACATCGCCTCCATAGTTGCCGCACCATAAGAGCCCACAATTATCTGATCTAAAAAAATATCTGCTTCCTGCATTATTTTAAGCACTTCTTCCCTGCTCATATCATGCAGTAAAACAAATTCAAAATCGAGCGTTTTTTTTAATTCATTAATTACCGGAATAATGATATCTGAGCCTTTACATATTTTTGCTGTAGGAGAATGAATAACCAACGGCCTTTTTTTATTTACAGCAGGGAATGCGGGAATAAATTTTTTTACATTAATTCTTATTTGCGATGGGTAAGTTACCGGAAACATTTGCTTTTGAACATATAAAGTCATTTCAGGGATAATCAAAGGGATTGCATTAACATCTTTAAATTTTTGCTGCAATGCTAAAGATCCTTCACGACTCTCCAGCTTATTGTACTCATATCCATGATCAAACACTTTGGCATAGTATGGGTTTATCTTTTTACAAACATTCGGTATCCTTATCTCAGAACCAACCCATTCAATTAAAATGGGTTTACCGGATTGTGCTATCCATTTTAAATCTTCATTGTCAGGAAAAATGGAGTTCCAGTGATAATGGAAAACATCTGCCCATTTAAGAAGACTATATAATTTCCTTTTAAAAGTAAGTTTGTGCCATAACCATTTAAAGGGGGTGCGTTTTGTAACACCAAGTGGCAAATAAATTGTAGTTGAATTTGTCGTCTGATATTTATGCACGCCAATTGTAAGGCTTTTGGCATTAACCCCTTCAATTTTATTAAGGGCTTCTGCTGTTATAGCTGGCATCGAAGCCATATTAAAAGGTAGTATTAATATATTCATATTTTTATCAGCAGCATCTGTTCTAACTAGAAAGAAAAGCTCCCGCCTGATTTTTCATCTGATCTCATTACTTTACGAAATCAGTTTTTACTACTTTAAAAAAAACATTTTTTCTCCACTCATCTACTTTCATTTCTACTTCTTCATAAACTTTTAAGCCTGCGGCAATCAGATACTCTTTCAATTCATTAACAGTAAATCTTTTAAAATGAAAAGGGTCCTGCGCACCTTCCGGAATTTCCAGTTGTTTATACCACTCCGGACTCTCAGTAGGTTTGGGTGTATTTATATCTTTTTCGCCGATCCAGATACAAATCATTCCATCTGGTTTTAAAACACGTTTTGCTTCTAGTAAAGTTTCAACAGGATCAATAAAATGATCAAGCGAAGTGACATATAGTACACGGTCAAATAATTCATCCCTGAAAGGAAGATACTCACCAAGGCCAAGTACAAAAGGAAATTTTCTTGGTTGCTGTCCTACAAGCGGATCAATACCAATAAAGCTGTATTCATTGGCTGATTTTACATACTCAATATGTGTTGGCAATTCCTGTGGGCCAACACCAATATCAAGCACCAAACCTTTGTAATCGCAAAACTCGCCGAAACTGATAAAGTCCTTTCGGGGACCAATGCCAAGATTACTGGTAGGGTTGTTATCATAAGCCACAACACCATTATCCTGCAACTGGTTCCATACTTTCCACATTTTATTATTCAGCACATTCAAATTCTTTGGAATAAAATTCCAGAATCCTGCTTTGTTATCATAAGCAACTTCTGTTTCTGCTGCTACCAATTCGCCATCTTTATTTTGAAGCGATTTTTTGGTAACCGGGCAAACAAAGTAGTTAACATCAATTTCCTGCATAGTCTGTTTATTTAAATGATTATTTTTTGTTTTTTAATTTAGTAGTTTCTTTTTACAGTTTTCCCTTTACTGTAATACCATAAAAATCTACAAACTCATGATTAATAGTTACCCCGTTTTGTGTAAACCACTCCCTCACTTCCTCAATAGTATGCCGTGTACAATCCTGCGGATGATACCAGTCGTAATTAATAACTGCATTATCTTTAAAATTGAATTCATTGTTCCAGAATATCTTAGCAAAAAAATGATAAATAAAACGCTGCAGATCATATTCGCCTGCCGGAATCTGTAACAAATCAACTGCGGGAATCTGCAACTTAATATTCTGGTCAGATAATGCTTTACCTAGCTCTGTTATCTGGTTACACTGTTCCATAGCAGTTTCATAATCCATTCCTGCAATTTTTTCCCGTACATAATCATCTACAAATTCCCGGGCGGGTGCTTTTTGTTTGTAAACATAAATTGCTATCTCCCCGTCATTATCCAATAACTGCACAAGGTTATCAAAACCTTTACGTGCATTACCTGTATGATGTAAAACTTCCTGGCAATAGATATAATCAAATTTGCCAAGTTCAGTTAAATCATCCTGCAGATTTTTAGTATAAAAATTTACATTTTTATATCCTTCCAGATTTTTTGCTGCAACATCTGCTGCGGTTAAATCAATACCTACAACTTCTGTTGTATCGGGGTTTGAATAGGTACGGAGCAAAGCGGTAACCCTGCCATTGCCGCATCCGGCATCTAAAATTCTTTTTTTTGTTTTAAGATATTGCTTAAGTGCCTCTCCATCTGCAAAACCATTACGTTGCGTTATCCATTTAAAAATATCTGAATCAGGGTTTAGTGTATTCTCAAATGCAAGGCCTGCATTTTTATGCCACTTATCGCTGAAACTTTTTGCTGTATTGTTATCTGTCATTTGTAAAAAATTATATCAATGTTTTAATTCCTTCCGAAAATTTTACTGCCGGTGCAACAAGCAAATCATTCATGGCATCAATATTACCTGTTAAATGATTGGGCACTTTTTCATCTACATTAAACTGAGGTACTTTACCGGTTACCGTACCAATTGTTTCACAAATTTCTCTTAAACTCAACACTTGTGAACCGCCTGCATTTATGGTATGGCTGCCTTGCAGATTGAGCGCCGCCTTAATAGCATTTGCTGCATCGGAGGCATGTAATGGATTTATTTTAATTCCATCTTTGCCTGATAGTGTTATAGCATTGCCTTGCTGCACATTACTAACCAGCCTTGGTATCAGCATATCTTTTCGTTGTCCTTTTCCATACACAAAAAAGAATCTCAATTGCTGTACATCAAACAACGAAGCATAATTAGTAAGTATCACTTCGCTACAATGCTTGGTACCCAGGTAAAAACCCATTTCTTTTTTATAAACAATATCCTGCTGCTCTGTAAATGCATCATTGCTGTTACCGTAAATACCGGCAGATGAAGCGTAGATGAATTTTTTTATACCGGTTTTTACTGCAAAGTCTGCCAGGTTTAATGTGCTGACTGTGTTGGTATAAAAAACCGCTTTTGCTTTACCCGGAAAATCTCTGAAATCTTCGCTTTGTGCCAGATGAATAATTGCTTCAATACCGGCAGGCAACAGATCGGTTGACCAATCACCTGAAAAATCTATATTGATATTATTGCTGCCGCTGTACTTGCCGGAAACGGTAAACAACTCATTATCTTTTTCCAGCAATGGAATAAGATGAGAGCCAATAAGTCCTCCTGCGCCGGTTATCAATATCCTCATGTTAAATTTTTTCGTTGTTGAGAAATAATCTGCACCACCATTCAAAATTCATAAAACTCCAAATCAGCAAACGGTGGTTAATTCCTTTGTTACAATGCTCATCTACAATTTTTCTTACATAGTCTGGATTAATAAATTCGGCACTGGCAATATTTTTGCCAAGCAATAATTCTTTTACGTACTGTGCATTTTCGCCACGGTACCAGCTTTCGTCCGGTGCACTAAAGCCTTGTTTTTTTCGGTTTACAATTTTTTCAGGAAGTATCTGGCTCATTGCATTGCGCAGTACATTTTTACCATCATCGTATTGCTGAAACAGCTTGTGTTTATTACCTGCAAGATTTTCATCAATACGCTTCATATTCTCCAGGTTGGCCAGTTTGTATTTAACCGGAATTTTTTGTGCAAAATTCACCAGCTCATTATCCAGAAAAGGAAACCTTTCTTCTAACCCGTTTGCCATGGCTAATTTATCGCCAACAAGTAACAGGCCTGGCAAAAATGTTTTTATCTCGAAGTATAAGCTGTTTTGAATGTGCTCCTCAGGAGAAGTGTATTTTAAATTTTTATTGAAAGTAAAAACCCTTTCAAAAACTTTGCGTGGTGCATTAAAATCCATCTGCACCTGTATATGCGGCTGAAACAAGGCGGGCTTATCTTTATCTGATACCAAACGTTGCCAAAAACCATAATAATTATCAAAAAACTCCGGCGCATCCAACGATTTAAAAACCCGGTAATAGCGCCAGGGATAACCTCCATATAATTCATCGCCGCCAGTGCCCTGCAAACAAACTTTTACAAACTTGCTGGCCAGCCTGCTAATATAATAATTGGGGTAACTCATACCCACCCGCAGATCTTCCAAATGCCAAACTACTCTTGGTAAACTCCAACGAATATCGCCTGCATTAAGCACCTGCTCATAATGCTCAGACTTAATAAAGTTTGCCGTTAACTCTGCATCCACTCTTTCATCAAAACCTATTTCGGTACCCAGCACTTCGCTCATTTCAAACCCTGCTGTAAAAGTGTACATTCTATCAACATGTTTGCTGGCCAATACACTTAAAGAACCACTATCCATACCGCCGCTTAAATAACTGCCCACCGGAACATCGGCAACCATTTGGCGCTTAACAGCATTGGTTAACAGCCTTTCAGTTTCGCTGCTTGCATCTTCTGCCGACATGGTATTATCCGGCTCTGTAAAATTATAATCCCACCAGGAGTGATGCCTGAAATCCGGTTCATCAACACTTATTTTAATTGTATTTGCCGGAGGCAGCATGGTTACTCCTTTAAACAAAGTATGGTATGCAAATAAATTCTGAAAAGTAAAATATTCGTTTAGCGCAACCGGGTTAAGCTCTACCTTAAAAGCCGGGTGCTGCATAAAGGCTTTAATTTCTGATGCAAATAAAAACACAGAACCATTTTGAAAATAATACAGTGGCTTTACACCAAATCTATCGCGGCTTAACCACAATTCTTTTTTGGTTTTATGCCAGGCAGCAACGGCAAACATGCCATCTAACCTTTCAAAAAATGATGGGCCGTATTCGGCCAGGCCTTCTGCAATTACTTCCGTATCGCTGGTAGATTTAAATTGATGGCCTTTTGATTGTAATTCTTTTTTAAGTGCAGGAAAATTATAAATACAGCCGTTAAAAACAATAACCCATTCCTCATTATGAGAAAACATAGGCTGGGCACCATTTGAAGAAACATCAAGTATGGCAAGCCTTCTGTGGCCAAGGCCAACATACTCATCAACAAAAACACCATCTCCATCGGGTCCTCTGTGTGCAATGGCATCCGTCATTGCTTTTAAAGACTTACCCGAAACCGGTTCTTTATTAAAATTAAATATTCCTGCTATGCCGCACATTTTATATCTCGTTGTTTTTTATTCTCCATTCAATTAATTTATTCAGCCCTTCCTCCAATGAATAGTTATATTTAAAACCCAGATCTTTTTCTGCTTTCTCCCGGCTGCCAATACGGTTTTGTACCAATGCCCTGGCATCATCTTCGCTGTAAGGTTTGTAAGTAACTTTTAATGCGCTGTTTTTTAACCGCAGTATGGTGTCGCACAATTCTTTAATGGAAGTTTGCACTTCAGTACCAACATTGTAAAAACCAAAAGATGTATCTGCCTGCATGGCTTGTACATTGCACTTTGCCACATCTTCTACATAAATAAAATCATATGCTTGGGAGCCATCACCGTTAATGGTTGGTGCTTCGTTGGCATCAATTTTATTAAGCATAATGGGTATTACGCCGGTGTATGCCGCAGTTTGATCCTGATGCGGACCATACACATTCATATACCGAAGGCCTATTACCTGCAAGCCATACCGGTCGTTAAAAGCCGTTGCCATGGCTTCGCCTGCAATTTTGGTTGCACCGTAAAAGTTTTTATTATTGTATGGGTGATTTTCTGTCATTGGTAATTCAACTGCATCGCCATAAACAGACGCTGAAGATGACCAGACTAATTTTTTTACATTATTTTTTACGCATGCTTCCAGCACATTAAAAGTGCCGGCTATGTTTACATCAAAAGCAGTACGGGGATAATCTTTACAATGCAGCAGCCACATGGCCGCAAGGCAAAAAACATAATCCACACCTTTCATGGCATCATTGAGTATATCTGTTTCACGAATATCGCCGCCAACGGGATAAATACTGCAGCGTTTATCTTGTAACGCTTCAGTAAGATACTCTTTTTTACCACGGGCAAAGTTGTCGTAAACAATTACTTCGGCTACATTTTCTTTCAACAATTCTGTTACAACAAAACTGCCAATAAAACCTGCACCGCCAATTACAAGGCATTTTGAATTATTAAGCTCCATTTGTTTTAATTAAATTTTAAAATTTCGTATGGTATGAACCAGCTCAATTGCTTTTAAAGTTTGGCTTATTGAAAAACCATTTCCATTTAATACATCCTGATAACTTTTGGTATGCAATTCGGTAAATCCATCACTGAATTCAAATCCTTCTCCATCTATAGTTAATGTTCTGAAAGTTCTTTTGCCTTCGGCTTTTGCATCATCAGGTAATGTATTTGCATCAATACTCAGCATCCAGTTAATATTGGCATTTTCCAGCTCAAGCTCTCCGGAAGCGGTTTGGGCTGTATGTTCCTTAACGGTATTTAATTTTACATCTCCAAATATCCAGATGAGCATATCAAAAAAATGTACTCCAATATTTGTTGCAATGCCGCCGCTTTTTTCAATATCGCCTTTCCAGCTAGTATGGTACCAATGCCCACGTGAGGTGATGTATTGTAGGTTAACTGTGTACTTTTTATCTGCCGGTGCTGCTGCAATTTTTTCTTTTAAAGCAATGATGGCCGGGTGCAGTCGCAATTGCAATATGGTAAAAACGTTGCCGCCTGTTTCTTTTTCAATTTCCATTAAAGCCTCTATATTCCAGGGGTTTAGCACAACCGGTTTTTCGCAAATAACATCGGCGCCAATTCTTAATCCAAAACGTATATGTGCATCGTGTAAATAATTAGGACTGCATACGCTTACATAATCAATTTTAGTGCCTTGCCTTTTCAGTTTTTCAACATGCCTGTCAAACCGCTCAAACTCAGTAAAAAAATCTGCATCGGGAAAATAACTATCCAATATGCCTACAGAATCATGCTTATCAATTGCTGCCAGTAAATTGTTGCCGGTATCTTTTATGGCTTTCATGTGCCTGGGTGCTATGTAGCCGCCTGCCCCTACTAATACAAAATTTTTCACGTTGTGTTTTTTAATCAGGATTATCTGCTCCAGATGAGCAGTTTTTCATTAATGTTTTTTGTTTCTTTCAGTGCCGCAAATTCATCTACCGAATAAATTACGTACCGTATTTTACGCTTCACCAATGGTTCGGCTTTTTGAATAAGATCGGCCAGGTAATTTGTATTTACGGTGCCTACCAGTTCCAGATCAATCACATTATTATCGCGGCCTTTTGCAAACTCGCCCGATAAATAAACCCTTTCCACTTCGCCCAGTTGGTTAATTACATTTTCAATAATAGTATCAATACCTACATATTTTCTGATGATACTGTTAAGATCGAAAAACAGCGGATGCTTTACATTGGCAGTAAAATATTTTTTGTTGCCCTGTACATCACTGCTTACCATGCCGGCTTTTTCAAGCTTGTTCAGCTCCAGCCGGATGGCATTGGTACTTTCACCAAACTCTTCCTCTAACCCACGCAAATAGGCTCTGTTACTGCTGTTTAAAAAAAACTTAAGCAGTAACTTAATACGTGTTTTTGAAGAAATGAGTGCTTCTATCATTAAGATTGAGTAATAAAACTACTCAAAATTAGCATGTTTTTGAATAGCTAACAAGCCTAAGACGGGATTTTTTGCAAAAACGTTGTGGAAATAAAAGAAATAAATTGAAATAATCTGCAGGAGAGGGCGGCATAAAGTAATAAAAAAAGCAATTTTAACATTACTAATCAATTACTTACGGCTTACTTTATTATTATTAAGCTGATAAATTATTCCGCTTTCGCTGCAAACGGCATTACCTGCCGCATCAAATTGTAATTTTTGGCCATACTCACTCATCCAGCCGGTTTGGCGGCCCGGGTTGCCAACTATTAAAGCATAGGCTGGTACATCTTTGGTTACTACGGCGCCTGCCCCAATAAAAGCATACTCACCAATGGTATTGCCGCAAACTATGGTTGCATTGGCACCAATACTGGCACCTTTTTTTATTAAGGTGGTTTTGTACTCATTTTTACGACTTACTGCACTGCGTGGATTTATTACGTTTGTAAGCACAACACTCGGGCCGAGAAAAACATCATCCTCACAAATAACACCTTCGTAAATGCTTACATTATTTTGCACCCTTACATTATTGCCCAAGGTTACTTTTGGAGATACCACCACATTTTGCCCCAGGTTGCAATTGTTGCCAATTACAGCACCCGACATTACGTGGGAGAAATGCCAGATTTTTGTTCCTTCGCCAATTACACAATTATAATCAATAATTGAGCTTGGGTGTACGTAATAACTCATGGGTAAAAATTTATTGGGATATCTTTTTTAAATATTCGCCATAGCCGCTTTTTTCAAGTTCTTTGGCTTGTTTTAATAAATCGTCGTTGCTTATAAAACCCATACGCCAGGAAATTTCCTCGGGGCAACCAATTTTTAATCCTTGTCTTTTTTCTATTACCCGTACATATTCTGCCGCATCGCCCAGGCTTTCAAAAGTACCTGTATCAAGCCAGGCAAATCCACGATCGAGCACGGCAACTTTTAATTTTTTTTGCTGCAGATAATGATCATTCACGGTTGTAATTTCATATTCGCCTCTTGGGCTTGGTGCTATATTTTTCGCAATCTCTACCACATTGTTATCATAAAAATACAAACCCGGCACAGCGTAATTACTTTTGGGCAATGTTGGTTTTTCTTCAATACTGATGGCATTTTTATTGGCATCAAATTCAACAACACCGTATCGTTCAGGATCGCTTACGGGGTAAGCAAAAATTACAGCACCATCCGGATTAACACTTTGCTGCAATAATTTACTAAAGCCGCTGCCGTAAAAAATATTATCACCTAAAACCAATGCCACACTATCGTTGCCAATAAATTTTTCGCCAATTACAAATGCCTGTGCCAGGCCGTTTGGCACTTCCTGCTTTGCATATTCAATGGCGCAGCCCCACTGGCTTCCATCACCCAGCAATCTTTTAAACTGCTCCTGATCTTCGGGTGTGGTAATTACCAATATCTCTTTTATACCTGCCAGCATTAATGTACTCAGTGGATAATAAATCATCGGTTTATCATACACCGGCATTAGTTGTTTACTGATACCTTTTGTAATTGGATAAAGCCTGGTGCCGGAACCGCCAGCAAGTATTATTCCTTTCATGAGATAAGTTTAGGAGGTTAGAAGGTTTAGAAGGTTTAGGAAGGTTTAGTGGGTTTAGTGGAAGACTGCTGAGATGCCCGAAGCTTAGCAATCAAAAATGTTTGATATTCTATTTTTTCTCTTCCCTCTTTATATAATGTTTCGGACATAAATTTTAAATCTTTAGCAATAATGATATCATTTAATAATTCCACTGTGCTACTACACGCCATAGTGCTGAAATGATTTTGGTCTTTTGCGGTTTTACGGGAAGACCCTTCAGCCAGGTTAGAAGCAATTGAAACAGCAGCTCTTCGCATTTGTGATATCATTCCAAATTTTTCCTCTGCAGGAAATACTTTGGTTACCTGATAAGTCCACACTGCTAATTGTCTTGCTTGTTGCAACATTCCAATTTTTCAAAAGAATAAACTTTCATATAGTTAAATTTAGATAATATAATTGATGTCCAACTAAACTTTCTAAACCTCCCTAAACCTTCTAAACTTACTAAACCCTCTAAACTTCCAAAACCCTACCCTTCATACTGCTTCTGATAATAAGCCCTATAATCCCCACTGGTTACATGATTCAGCCACTCGCTATTTGCAAGATACCAGTCAATGGTTTTACTGATACCCTCTTCAAATTGCAGCGATGGCAGCCAGTTTAATTCATCTTTTAATTTAGTAGCATCAATAGCATAACGCAGGTCATGCCCTGCACGATCAGTTACATAAGTGATTAGTTTTTCTGATGAGCCTTTTTCTCTTCCCAGCTTTTCATCCATTTGCCTGCATAATTCTTTTACCAGGTTAATGTTTGTCCATTCATTATGGCCGCCAATATTGTAAGTTTCACCAACTTTACCGGTATGGAAAATTACATCAATTGCCCGTACATGATCCTCTACATACAACCAATCTCTTACATTTTCTCCCTTACCATAAATGGGCAATGGTTTATTGTTGATGATGTTGTGAATGCAGAGTGGAATTAATTTTTCGGGAAAATGAAACGGTCCGTAATTATTACTGCAGTTGCTGATTTTAACGGGTAGTTTATAAGTGTGATAAAAAGCCCGAACAATATGATCGGATGATGCCTTAGATGCAGAATAAGGACTACGGGGATCGTAAGCAGTTTCTTCTGTAAAAAAACCTTCATCGCCAAGCGATCCATACACTTCATCTGTAGAAATATGGTAAAAAACTTTACCTTCCGTATTACCGGTCCAGGCTTCTTTTGCAGCCTGCAATAATGATGATGTGCCTAAAACATTGGTAGTAATAAATGCCAGCGGTTCGGTAATTGACCGGTCCACATGGCTTTCGGCAGCGCAATGCAATACAGCAGTAAATTTATGTTCTTCAAATAAAGTACGCAGCAAATCAAGGTTTGTAATATCTCCTTTTACAAACTGATAGTTTGGCTCGTTTTCTATATCCCTTAAATTTTCGAGATTGCCAGCGTAGGTTAACGCATCGAGGTTAACAATTTTGTACTGCGGGTATTTTTTTACAAACAACCTGGTTAAATGAGAACCTATGAAACCGGCACCACCGGTGAGTAATATTGTATGCATTTATATTGTTGAATTTTGTGGCGCAAAAATAGACATAATTTGTGTGAGAAGAGTTTAGGAGGTTTAGATAGTTTAGAATTACTTCATGATCAAACTAAACCTTCTAAACCTCCTAACCCTTCTAAACCAGGCCTTACAACCCCGCAAATGCCACATGAAAATACTGTTTTATTTCATTTACATCAAACTGCTCAGCACGTTTTGCTGCCTTGCTTAAAAAGCGGTTTTGCAATGCCCCATCTTCCATCATTTTTTTCATAGCGTTGGCCAACGATATTACATCTTTAACCGGCGTTAAAATGCCATACTCTCCAATTTCGTAATTGTTAAGTGCCCGGTGATGCAGGTCTGTATCGGGTGCCAGCAACTCCCGTGGGCCACTGCTGCAATCTGTTGAAATAACTGGCTTGCCACAGGCTAGTGCTTCAATTAAAACATTGGGAAAGCCTTCCACATCCGAACTCAGCACAAAACAATTGCTGCGGTTTACATATTTAAATGGATTTTTATCAAAGCCGCAAAAAATAACTTTATCCAACAAACCGAGCTCCCTTACTTTTTGTTTTAAAATATCTTCCATTACGCCGGCCCCAACAATCAATAATTTACAGGGCAGATTTTTTAAAATAAAGAAAGCCTGTATCAGTAAAAGCTGATTTTTTTCTTTGCGCAAATTACCCACCGTAATAAAATGAAAAATATTTTTTTCAAAAACAAAACCAGGCTCCACTGCTGCATTTAATTTGATGAGCTGCAGATCAACCGGGTTATAAATTACCCTTACCTGTGTTTTTATTTTAAAATTTTCAACCAGGTCGGTTTGTATGGCGTAGGAGTTTGCAAGTATCAGGTGTGCACGCTTGTAAGAATACATTACCATAAATTTTGAAAACATACGATAAATAGCCGAATGGCTTTCCTGCATAGTTGTTTGGTGTGTGCCCTCACACATAATAACACGGCCCTTATAACCTAAAAAACTTTTCATAATAGCATTTATATAGCAGGGCCTGTATAAAAATGCAACAGATGTATTGATATTATTTTTTTTGCAATAGCGGTAAATCTGTAACGATATCTGCGGTAGTTTTAAAAAACGTACTGCCTTATTCTGCACCAGAGGCTGGTTAAGGTTGAATACTTTAATTTCAGGAGGAATTGTGTAATCAACATAATTGCTGTATAATGCCAGATGAATATCAAATTCATTTTTTAAATGATCGAGCAACAGCGAAACCACACGCTCAGCACCGCCAATTTGCAATGTGTTTATAAATATCAACAGCTTTGGCTTAGTACCATTCATTAGTTTTCAATTTTTGCCGATTACAAATATCTGCTATTTATTTTGGGCAGCGTTTAAAAAAGTGTTTTCTAATGCAAGCATCATTTTAGTTATAGAAAACTGTTGCTCTGTTGTTTCTGTAATTTTGGTACGATTAAAATTTATAGTGAGTGCTTTATTGATGGCGGCGGCAAAACCAATAATATCATTATCGGCAACGAGTAATCCATTTTCAGGTTCTGTTATTATATCTGCAATGCCGCCGGGTGCGTTAAAGGCAACTACCGGTATGCCGCAGGCCCCAGCCTCCAGCAGCACATTGGGAAAGCCTTCGTAATAAGAACCCATCAGAAAAAGATCGGCATCCTTCATACCCGTGAATGGATCATTTTTTTGCCCAACCAAAAAAATCTTATCCTGCAATTGCAAATCATTAATCAGCTTTTGCAATTCGTTTCTTTTATTTCCATCTCCAATAATAAAATACTTAAAGGGTATTGTAAGCAAGCCAACGGCATGTATCAATCTTTCAATTCCTTTTTGCTCACTCAATCTGGCTACGGTTACAAATTTATAAATACCCCTTGCATTTACTTCTACTGGTTTAATGTAATTGTTAAAAATTTCATTTGTTGCATTATGAATGATTATAGTTTTAACTGCATCAATCTGATAATGTTTTACCAGGTCTTGCTGCATACTTACCGACTGACAAATAATACAATCAAACCGCTTGTAATATTTTTTTATTAGCCACCCGTATAAAGCCGGCATTGCAGCCTCTTTGCTGTTGATGCTTACCATATTTGCTTCTCTTGCAATAAATTTTATGCTTGCATTAAACTGATATTTAAAAAAAGCGAGGTAAATATTGAGGTGATTAGCAGTAGAAAAAATAATATCGGGCTTAAATTCTTTAACCGCCTTTTTTATGGCCAGCAAAGAAAATAAAACCCTGTTTTTTTTAAGATCAATAATTTCAACTGCCGGATTATTTATTTTGTGAAACCTGTTTGCATTGTTTATTATAAGCAGACAAACAGAAAATTTATCGGTGTTAATATGATTACAAACAAGTGAAACAAATTTTTCGGAACCTCCGCAAGCCAATGAGGGCGTAATTATTAAAAGTCTTACCCTTGTTTCGTTTTTAGTAATCATACATCAGGGTTTAACAAAAAAAGCAATCAGGTTTGGCTTTTTATTTTTAACTGCTTCTTTAAGGCCGGCAGCCGTTGCAAGTTTTATCAACTCCTGTTTAACAAAATATTTTAGGCTGCCGAGTTTTAATCTTTGTATATCCATATTTACACATGCTTCAATTTTAAATCCATGTGTTAATGCCAGTGCTGCTAACCCAGCAATATTAAATGATTGCATGTGCTGCATCTGGTGAAATTCGCTTTTACAAAATGGGCAAAAATTTAAATTGTCGTCCAGTTTTTCGTTAAAGGGAGTGGTGATGAATATTTTGCCGCCGGGTTTCAGTATTCTGAAAAGCTCCTGCATGGTTTCATGCAATACATCATCCTGCAAATGCTCAATGGTTTCAATGAGTGTAATAAAATTGAATTGTTCATTTTTAAAGGGAGACGGTAATTTATCAATTAATACCAGTTGTTTTAAATTTGATTTGCCCGTTGTTCTGTTCTTTGTTTCATGAATTGAGTCTGCTGAAAAGTCGAGCCCATAAAAATCAGCATTTGATTGCATCAGCATTTCTGCAAGCAAATGCCCGGCACCGCAGCCATAATCCAGCACTTCCCATTTTAGCAATCCTTTTCTCTTTATAAATTTTACAATACCTGGCGCCATGGATGCCGTAAAATATTGCTGCTGGCGAGATATATTCTTACTCTGCCAATCCCAGAATGTTGCAATATCAGCGGCTGTCCAATCTGACGGTTTTTTATGTATTACTTTCAAGGTTTATTTTATTTTATTCCGGTCATTACCAATTTTATTCTTTAATTATAAGCCCCTGGCCGGTTGTAAGCATTATCACCGCTTCTGGTTTATTGGCAAAAAAATCATCCATTGCCTTCTTTGCTCCGGGGCAGGTAGAAAATCCATAATCATCACAAATTATTAAACCGCCTATATTCATCCGTTCATAAAAAAAAGAAAGGGCATCAAATGTTGGTTGATATAAATCTACATCAATATGTACAAAGCAAAACCGGGTTGATTCAACTTCTGCAAAACGTTCCGGTATCCAACCTTTATAATATTTAACAAAATTAAATGCAGCAAGATTATTTCTGCAAACCGCTTCATTGGTTGCAAGGTTTCCGGCAACCCAATATTTACCATCTTCTTTTTCAGGTGTACTCAATCCTTCAAAAGAATCAAAAACATGCACTGCTTTTTTTAAACCATGCTCCTGTATAAATGTACAGATAAACCAGGCAGTTGCGCCCTTGTAAACGCCACATTCGGCTATATCGCCAGATAGTTTTTTAATTAATTTTAAAAACTGGCTTATGGTATATTTCCTGTCAAAGGCATGAAAATTGTTTTCAGCAAGGTTGCTATAATTTTCTTCAAATACTTCATCATTGCGCCAAACCTGCCCGGCTTCTGTAAAATGAAAATGCGGATTAAACATATTGGCAAGCCGTTCCATAGCATAATATCGTTGTTCTTTATTGCCGGTAATTATCCATTTTGCAGTAATACGCAAAAAAAACCAGGCATTAACAAAGAAACCAAACCGTGGAAACTTATTTTTTTTCATTAACTGAGAATGCTTTTAGTTGACTCATAAAAACGAATACAAATAAATATATACAAAATCCGATTACCAGTTTATAGAAAGAACCCAGATTTACAGATAACAGCCCGAAATACAACAGCAACGAAACGGGCAGATTAACAGCTATAATACCTGTAGTGTATTTCAGTATTTTTCCATATTCAATGGTTGCAAAGTATTTTTTGCAAATAAAATACATGCCAAATAAATTGAAAAGATTGGTTACAATAACACCGTAAGGATACCCATACTCACCATAGCTTTTTGTAAACAGCCAGATGGAAATAATTAAAATAACATTTAAAGAAACCTGATAAAAAAAGGCCTGCTTAACTGCCTGCACGGCAATAAAAATACGGGTAACAATTGCGTTAATACCAATGCTAAAAATAGTGATTGACAACAGCCGCATAAACTTAGCAGAGTCCAGCACAGCCTGCTGCGTAAAATTTTTTGTTTTATAAAACAACTCCACAATTGGCTCAGCAAAAACAAACATTAAGCAACCCATGGGCACCAATAGAAAAATCATCAATTTAGATATGTGCAAAAAAGTTTTATTCATGCCGGCATAATCTTTCCGGGCAACCTCTTCGTTTAATTTTATACCGCTTACATTGGCAAATTGCGATGTAACTAACGTGTTAGGTATATCAGCAATATTTTTTCCGTAATTCATTACGCTGATGATACCGCTGCCAAAACCGCTTAACAGGTATAGCGGAAACATGCTGCTGGCAACAGTTGTAGCCTGGCCTAGCTCAGCATAAAAAATATTACTCCAGATGGTTTTGTGTATTACCGGTTTTTTAAAGGTAAATTTCCAATGGTTAATTTTATGCAGGAGGTAAAGCTGAATGGCCAGGTTTATGGCATAAGAAATCAAACCTCCAATAATAACACTCATCACATCGTACTCAGCTCTTAACAAAAAAATACAAATAATAACAACGCAGCTTTTTACGCTGCTAATAACCATTGGCAGACTGAAATATTTTAAAGAGGTAAGTATATTGTTAAGATAATTGGTAAGCACATGAAAAATAAAAAACAGTGATCCCGACAGAAAATAATTCCGATAGGCAATAATATCCGCGGCTGCAAATTTTGAAATAAGCCCAAAAACGCTTGTGCCAAAAAAATACATACCAATGGTAAACAATACGCCAATAATTAAATAAATCAGCAAAAAATAATTAAGAAAACCCATTGCTTTTGCCTCTCCGTCTTTTTCACGCAGCCGCATAGATTCCGGTATAAGCACAGTCGTATCAATGCTGTTGATAAAGCTTGAAAAAAGTATCATGCTGGCAAATACAAAAAAGTAAATATCGGTTTTTATATTGCTGCCAAAATAACGGGCAATGATGATGGTTAACAGAAAAAGAATACCCTTGGAGATGATGTTGAATAAAACAGAAAGGGCCATGCCACGCTTGTAAGATTCAGCCTTGATTAACTCCAAAAAACTCATGAGCCACGATGTTGATGAACAGTGATTTTTGTTAAATCCCCTGCGGGAATAAATTTTTTGCCACAGAGGCACGGAAGCACAAAAAATATAATTACGATTTAAAAATCCGTGCAAATCTGTGTAATCCGTGGCAGCCGAATATTCCCGTAGAGAATTAATATTTGCCTTCGGCAAAATATACCAGCCACGGATTACACAGATTTACACGGATGAATACAATTTCACTTTTTTTTCTTCTTATTCTTCTGTGCTTCCGTACTTCTGTGGCAATATTTTTTGCCGCAGGCAAAAATATCTTCCCCAAAAATAGTGGTTCAAATCTAAAATCAATTCTGCTGCAAACATTTACTCCTTTACCTTTGCCGCCTATGCACTACGCTTCAATTGAAAACCTGGTAAAATCGTTTGGGATACGCACCCTTTTTAAAAATATTTCTTTTTATGTAGAAGAAGGCGATAAAATTGCGCTGGTTGCCCGAAACGGCAGCGGCAAATCTACCTTATTAAAAATAATTGCCGGGCTTGATACTGCTGACAGCGGCACCGTTTGGACGCACAAAGACATTAAGGTAATTATGCTGCAACAGGATACTGCTTTTGAAGAGAATAAAAGCATTTGGGATAATGTGCTTAAAATGGATAACCCGGTTGTAAAAGTGGTTAAAGAATATGAAATGTGCCTGGAGCAGGAAGAAGAAAATATTGAAAAACTTACCGACCTGATGGCCAAAGTGGATGAACTGAACGCCTGGAATTTTGAAAGTGAACTGAAACAGATATTGGGCAAACTAAACCTGCATCATTTAAACGAACCGGTTAAAAACCTGAGTGGTGGCCAACGCAAAAGAGTGGCACTGGCACAGGCTTTAATTGAGGCACAACTGCACGAAGGGAAATGTTTGCTGATATTAGATGAGCCTACCAACCACCTGGATGTACAGATGATTGAGTGGCTGGAAGATTATTTATCTGCACAAAAAATAACTTTGCTTTGTGTAACGCATGATCGTTATTTTTTAGATGCTGTATGTAACGAAATACTGGAAATGGATGATGAACGTATTTATGTTTACAAAGGCGACTATGATTATTTTTTAGAGCAAAAAAGTTTGCGACAGGAAGTGCAGGCCAGCGAACTGCAGAAAGATAAAAATATTTTTAGAAAAGAACTGGAGTGGATGCGTAAGCAACCAAAAGCACGTACAACCAAATCAAAATCGCGGCAGGATGCTTTTGCAGATATTGAAGACAGGGTTAGCCAGAAAAAAGAAGATGTGGAAGTAAGTTTGCAGGTAAAGATGACGAGGCTTGGCGGCAAAGTGCTGGAGATGAAAAAAATTTACAAAAATTATGGCGATAAAATAATTTTAAAAGGGTTTGACTACACATTTAAAAAAGGCGAACGCATTGGCATAGTGGGCAAAAACGGAATCGGTAAATCTACCTTTTTAAAAATTGCCCTGCAGCAAGAAATGCCCGATAGTGGAAAGGTTAACCACGGCGATACCGTTGTGTTTGGCAACTTTAACCAGGAGGGTTTGCAATATAAAGTAGACAAACGTGCCATTGATTATGTAAAAGATTTTGCAGAATTTTTTCCTTTGGCAGATGGTGGCAAAATATCTGCCACGCAGTTTATGGAAAAATTTGGTTTTGCATCTGAGCAGCAATACACACCGCTGAGCAAATTGAGCGGTGGCGAAAAACGCAGGCTGCATTTGCTGAGCATACTTTTTCTCAACCCAAATTTTTTAATTTTAGATGAGCCTACCAATGATTTGGATTTACAAACATTAAGAACGCTGGAAGAATTTCTGTTGGATTTTCCGGGTTGTATATTAATTGTAAGTCACGACCGGTATTTTATGGATCGCATGGTTGATCATCTTTTTGCTTTTGAAGGAGATGGTGTGATAAAAGATTTTCCGGGTAACTACACTTTGTACCGGCAGCATAAACTGGCTGAAGAAAAAAATCCATCAGCAGTAAAACAAATTCCTGAAGTTAAGGCTGAACAAACCTCAGTATCGGTTGTACGGGAAACAAACAACGAGAAACAGAAATTTTCTTTTAAAGAAAAATTCGAATTTGAGCAATTAGAAAAAGAAATACCAGCCCTGCAAAAAGAAAAAACAGATTTGGAAGAAAAAATGAATGCAGGCAGTATGGATTACGATGCTTTGCAAAAAGCTGCCGAACGCATCAGTAGTATTGTGCAACTGGTTGATGAAAAAGAAATGCGTTGGTTAGAGTTGAGTGAGCGCATTTAAATGCTGTTTACAGGAATAGTTACCTGAATGCGGGCACCGATGCCTTGCTTGTAAAAAACAGTACAATCGCCCTGCAGCACACTGGTACGTTCTTTTATACCTATTAGCCCAAAAGTAAGCTGGCCCTGCTTTTCGGCGGCATCAAAATCAATACTATCGTCTTCAACAGTTAATCTTACCGAAAGGTTAATTTTTTGTACCGTAACTTTTATTTTTTTTGCTCCGGCATGTTTACCCACATTCATCAGCGACTCCTGTAAAATTCTGAAAAGACCAATTGATATTTCCGGATTAATATTACTGTCATTAAAATCATTGTTGTATTCAACTTCAATAAACATTCTTTTAGCAAATTCTTCTACCTGCCACTCTATGGCAGCATTTAAACCAAGGTCATCTATAATGCTTGGCCGCAGTTCAGTTACAATGCGCCTTATAGAATTTACTGTTTTATCAACAAGTGCCAAAGCTTCATCAAATTTTTGTTGTACTGTGGGGTTACCCAAACCTGTTTTTTTCATTAACCAGGCAATATCCATTTTCAGGCCGGTAAGTTGCTGCCCCAGTTCCCCATGTATTTCATGGGCAATATTGGTGCGTTCCTGTTCCCTTACCTGCTGCTGATAAGCGCTCAGTTCTTTCAATTGTTTACGGCTTTCTTCCAGCATAATTTCGGCCTGCTTGCGTTCGGTAACATCCCTAAAAATAACCGACAACCCATCAGGAGCCGGATAAATTAAATTTTGAAACCAGCAGTTATACGACTCAGAGTATGCCTCTATCATTACCATTTCCTGTTTTTCCATAGCCTGGTGATAAGCCATAAAAAATGGATTATCGGGTTGTTGCGGATACTCCGTCCAAACGTGTTTACCCAGCAGGTATGCGGGATCTTTTCCCAATATTGCTGCAGCCTGTTTATTTATGTAGGTGTAATGCCAGTTGTTATCTATGGCTATAAACCCATCCGATACACGTTCATAAACTTCTGCCAGTTCCTTTTCCGTTTTTTTACGGTTGCTTATATCTATAATGGTGGTTAACCAATAAACAGCTTTGTTTAAAATAATTTTTTCGGTTGAAAAAAGACAATGAATTTTTTTATTGCTTTTCGTTTTAAACAACAGCTCCCGGTTAAGCAGTTTTTCTGTTTTGGCAAACTCTTCCCAGATGCTTTTTACAAATGCATCATTCAGCAAACCCAGTTCAAGTCCGGTTTTGCCAATCACCTCTTCTCTGTCTAATTCTGCCAGTTCAAGTAAATGATCGTTAATCAGTTTTATCAAATGATCTTCTCCACTCAGCAACATACCTACCAGGCTATTATTAAAAATTTTAAAAAAATCAGGATTATAGTCATTTTGGGCTAATACTGTCATCTTTAAAATATTAATTGCTGAATTGGTTTTGAAAAATAATTATTTTACCCAAGCCGCGATGTAGAAAACTTCCTACGGTATTGTAATATTTTTATTACAGGGGTAGAAGGGTTTCGGTAAAAATAAATTCACTAACTTTCTTACTTAATACCAAACTGCTGTATGAACCAACGTTTTTATGCTCTCGATGTTTTTCGTGGCGCCACCGTGGCACTAATGATATTAGTTAACAATCCCGGAAGCTGGGGCCATATTTTTCCGCCGCTGGCACATGCAAGCTGGCATGGCGTTACGCCAACCGATCTGGTGTTTCCATTCTTTTTATTTGCAGTGGGCAATGCGATGGCTTTTGTAATGCCTAAGTTAGACGCAGCGGGTGAAGGCACTTTCTGGAAAAAAGTAATCAAACGCACTCTGCTCATTTTCTTTATTGGTGTTTTTTTAAACTGGTTTCCGTTTATCAAATATGATGATGCCGGTAATTTTGTTGCAAAGCCTTTTGAAACCCTGCGCATTTTTGGCGTGCTGCAACGCATTGCCATCAGTTATTTTTTTGCAGCGGTAATTGTGCATTATTTTAAAGTACGTGGATCATTTGTAGCGGGCATGTGTATTTTATTAGCCTATTGGTTTTTATGCATTGCTGCAAACCCTGCCGATCCATACAGTTTAAACGGTTGGTTTGGCACCAATATAGAAATAGCCCTGCTGGGCGAAAAACACCTGTACCACGGCGAAGGCGTAACTTTTGATCCCGAAGGTTTGATGAATAGTTTTGCAGCCATAGTGCAGGTAATACTTGGTTTTTTGGTTGGTAATTATATTTTACAAAAAAGTAAAACGCATGAAATGCTCAACGGTTTATTTGTTGCAGGCTGTGTGTTTGTATTCATAGGTTTTTGCTGGGATTTGGTTTTTCCGCTCAACAAAAAAATATGGACCAGCAGTTATACCATTTACACAACCGGCCTGGCATTGTTGGTTTTATCGCTCATGATTTATTTGCTCGACTTTAAAGATACGAAAGGCTGGTGGAGCCGTTTCTTTGATGTGTTTGGAAAAAATGCACTCTTCATTTTTGCCATGAGTGCGTTAATACCAAAAACACTTTGGCTCATACGCATACACAATGGCACAACGCCGGCAGGTAAACCAAAATACCTCAATCCCTTAAACTGGTTTTACGAAACCCTCTGCAAGCCTATCTTTCCCGCCGACCCACGCATTGGCTCTCTTATTTATGCACTTTGTTTTATTGGTATGATGTGGTTTTTAGCATGGCTGTTAGATAAGAAGAAGATTTATATAAAAGTGTAATTCTTTTTGAGCCCGGCGTTAAATCATTGTGGAGCTGCGGTGGCGTCGCACTCTTGTGCATTGTATCTTTGAGAATCCTTAAAATAAGTAATTTTTTTAACCACATTTTATCTAATCGCATTCGTAATACAAGCTCCATGAAAAAATATATTTTTATTTTAACAGTTTTTATTTTTTCACTTTCATTTTTAAAAGCACAGAATCTCTTTTCGGAAAAATTTGATGATTGCTCATTATCTACCTTCTGCCTTGATTGCGGAGACACAAAAGGTATTTATAGCAATGACCTCAAAACTTTCTTTGTTGAAAAATTTCAAACAAAAAACATTAAGAATATCGAAGGCGTAATATTAGTTCAGTTATTGATTGACACGTCAGGAAACCAATGTGTAAAGAGTATTTCAAAAAACGCTTCTGGTAAAATTTCAAAACTTGATTTAAGAAATACTATTAATTCTATGACAGGTTGGAAGCCGGCTTTTACCAATGGCAAACCGGAAGATGTTTCAATTACCCTAAAATTCTATTTTCATGAAGGCGATTTCAGTGTTTCATATGATCGTTTCCAACCTGAAAAAATAACCAACATGAAATCTGTTGGAGATGCAGAGATTGATAATAAGAGTGTGAACTCAAAAAAAATAAAAAATAAATTTGAGGTTTACACAACTCAAAATTCTGTGATTCCCTGGGATATGACAAGGGCAATATTTGTAGATAATGATAATATTGTCTGGCTGGGTACTGATAACGGAATTGTTACAATTGAAAATAATAACTTCTCGGTTATCAATTCTAAAAACTCTCCTATAAAACCAAGTAGGGAAGAAACAATAATGGCTTCAACTATTGACGCATTCAATAATAAATGGTTCAGTGATGGATATACAACTTATAAGTTTGACGGAAAAAAGTGGACAGTCTTTGATTCAACTAATTCTCCGGTAAGCTGGACTACAAAAATTTATGCGGATAAATTTGGAAACGTGTGGTTGCCGGGATGGGATGGTTTAAAAAAATATGACGGTAGTAAATGGACTGTGATGGACACATCAAATTCGAATATCCCATCTAACCGGGTTTATGGTGCATTTGTAGATAGTAAACATAGGTTATGGATAGGTACTGACAAAGGAAATATTCGGATAGATAGTAACCAAACAGAAAACTTTAAATCTGTAAAAAGCCCCTTGAGTACTGCAGCTATTTCAAAAGGTTACGAAGATAAAAAAGGCGATATTTGGTTTTCATTGAATGAAAAATTTCCTCAAACAAAAGGCTTTGCAAAATATTCATCAAATGAGGAATGGACAATCATTAGCACCGAAAATTCAAAAATTCCGAGAAATGACATATTGGATTTTGTTATCAACGAAGAAACTAATACAATCTGGTTCAGTATAAATAGAGTTGGAATTTCTCAATTTGATGGAAAAAACTGGGCTACTTTTACACCCGAAAATTCAAAGGTTCCAAGTACCTATATTTCTCAGATATCCCTGGATAAGAAGGGAAATCTGTGGTGTGCAACTTTTGCCGGACTTTTAAAAATAATTCCTCAGTAATCTTTAGCCGATGTCTGGTATGCAGCACAGGCAAGGCGGCACAAGCCTACATCCAGCAGGAGTAGCAGTACTAAAGGCAAAAACATATTTTACCAATAAAAAAAAGTAATTACATAAACGTATCAATATTAGTCAGTGTAATTTCAATATTAGTAACAACATTTATTAATTATCAAATAGCTAAGGAATATTTAAGAGTAAGTGGAAAAACCAGGGCTCTTTTTGGGATAAAAGAAGTTTTTCAATTTCAATACCAATATTATGTTATCCTATTTGGGTTTACCACCCTGATTTTGGTAATACTGAACAGAATAGATTAAGACCAAAAAATTAAATATTTTACTGCATTTGTTTTGAGCCTGTTTGCTATCTCGATAGTATTTTTAAGAATTTGGAGATTGCTTATTTAACAATCTGCTCCAACGCCTCCTCCACTTGCACAACCGGCAACTCACAGCTTTTATCCCTGCAAACATAAATACTAGTTTGTCCGGCAATCAGTTTGTTTTCAAGCAATACAAGTTTGCTATCTGTATTGCCTCCTAACAAAATCACGTCAGGTAAATAATATTCATCAAACTGTTTTCGCTTATTAGCAAAATCATCTCCCATTATTGCAACTTCATACAACGGGCTTGTAAATAAAGCCTGTACAATTCCCCAATTTGCATAAAAATAAATATTGCGTTGCACATCAGCTTCTACATTAATAAGCATTTGTTTTGCCTTATTTATGTAATCATCATTGTTAAAATAATGCCCCAGCAAAAAAAGGTTTTTTGCCATTTCGCTGTTGCTGGATGGAATTACATTATCAGATAATTCCATCTTGCGTGCTATAAGATTTGAGTATTGGTTGTGCGTATAAAAAAACATTTTAGAATCTTTATCAAAAAAATGTTCCAATACATACATTGTAAGTTTGTCAGCTTCAGTTAGCCATTGCTCATTAAAAGTGGCCTGGTACAATTCAATGAAAGCAGCAATGGTAAAAGCATAATCATCCAGCAATGCGTTAATTGTTGCCTTACCATTTTTATAATTACGGGTCATTTCACCCTCGGCAGCAATGGTATGCTGCAAAAGAAAATTGGCATTGGTAATGGCTGCTGCTAAAAATCTTTCTTCGTTAAAAATACGATAAGCCTTTGTATAACCTGTTATCATCAATGCATTCCAGCTACTCAGCACTTTATCATCAAGGCCCGGTTTTACCCTGGCGTTTCTTACTTTCATCAGCTTCTTTTTGCAGGTATCAATGTTTTCATACAGTACACCAACAGCAATATTAAACCGGTCGGCAATAGTTTCATCGGTTTCGTTTCTTAATAAAATACTATTGCCATGTTCCCAATTACCTTCGGCGGTAATATTATAATAGTCTGAAAATATTTCCGCATCATCTTTCAGCACAGAAATAATCTCTTCTTTTGTCCACACATAAAATTTACCTTCCACAGCTTCGCTATCTGCATCGAGCGATGCGTAAAATTCGCCATCGGGTGATGTGAGTTCATCTTTTACAAATTCCAATGTTTCGTAAACAGTTTTTTTATACAATGGGTTTTTTGTTGCCTGAAACGCCTGTGCATACAATGTTATAAGTTGTGCATTATCGTACAGCATTTTTTCAAAGTGTGGCACATGCCAGTTTGCATCGGTTGAGTAGCGGGCAAAGCCGCCCTGCAGGTGATCGTAAATGCCGCCCATGGCCATATTATCCAAAGTAACAGTTAAGGCATTTAATGCTTCTTCATTGTTACTTAAATAATGGTAGTGCAGTAAATATGCCCAGGCAGATGGCATAGGAAATTTTGGCGCACGGTTTTCGCCACCTCTTACAAAATCAATATTGGGCTTCCAGGTTTCAAACTGTTTATCAAGTTCATCAGGCAAAAATGTTTTTTCGTTGTTTTTGAATGTTACATTTTCTGTTGCATGAATACCTTTGGTAACCTGCTCTGCACTTTTCTGCAATGCCTCTGGTTTGTTTTGCTGCATGTCAACAAAGTATGCCAGCATATTTATCCATTTATCTTTAGGAAAATAAGTGCCTGCATAAAACGGCCGGCCATCTGCCAAAGCCATGGCATTAAGCGGCCAGCCGCCACGGCCGGTTATTAGTTGTGCCGCATTCATATATACCTGGTCCACATCGGGCCGTTCTTCTCTATCTACTTTTATGCAGATGAAATTTTCATTCATAATTTTTGCCACTTCTGCATCTTCAAAACTTTCATGCTCCATCACATGGCACCAATGGCAGGCTGCATAGCCAATGCTGATGATGAGCATTTTATTTTCGGTATGCGCTTTTTGTAAAGCTGCATCGCCCCATTGATACCAGTTTACCGGATTGTGGGCATGTTGTAAAAGGTATGGGCTGCTTTCGTGAATCAGCTCATTGGTATATTCCGTATTGTTGCTCATCTGTTTTTATAAATTTTGAAAAAAGAAATTTGCACCTGATTAAAGTTAGTGATTGTAGAAATAAAAAAACAGCAAACCATAATCAGTTGCTGCTTTAAAAAATACAAGAAATGCGTTATTTTATTTTTGGCACTTTATTAATTACATATTTACCAAACTCAATCAACTGTCCGGGGTTTATATATCCTTCCGACATTGAAACTGATTTTTGCTCCGCATCCATAATCAGCAAGGTTGGGTAGGCTGCTATCTGGTATTTTTGTGCAAAGGCAATGCCATCACCCTTTTCCATATCCAGCGCTATATTTATAAAATGTTTGTTGAAATATTCGCCGGCTGTTTTATCAGTAAAAGTATTTTGCTTTAACATTCTGCAGGGGCCGCACCAACTTGTGTAAGCATCAATAAAAATCATCTTCTTTTCTTTTTTTGCCTGCTCTACAGCTTTTGCCCAGTTGGCTTCTACAAACTGAATGCCTGATTCTTTACCGGTACTTAGTTTCTGATTTGTTTTTGCATTTCTAGTTACAGGTACAAAAGAAAATATCAATACCGCAAAAAACACAAACAAGGCTGAGAGAAGAATTCTTTTATTCATAATTTTTAAGATTGGGACTGTAAGTTTAGTTTTTTGTAGCAACCAGCACACGATTTAACTTTTAATTAAACGCTGCTAAAATTAATTTAGTTTCTTTAACAACAGAAATATTTAAAGTACATCACCTCCCAAAATCATCCTGCAACCGCACAATATCATCCTCATCTGATGGGTTTGTTGCATCGGTATGCTGCCATATTTCTGCCACAATGCCCCAGCCATCCAGGCCAATTAAACGATGCCTTTGCCCTTGTGGCAATTTTATTTTATCTCCAACTTTCAGTACCTGCTTTTTTTCTTCATCATCATTATGGCTTGTAGCAACTGCTACCTCTCCATCTATACATCTCCATATCTCTGCCCTGCGGTGATGGTATTGCCAGCTTAATCTTTTATGTGGTGCTACCATCAAAATTTTAGGGCTCAGTTTTTCTGATATCTTTAATGCTTCTAAATCTTCTTCCGGAAAAAAATGTTTTGCAAACGCAGCAGCCTGTGTTTCTTCAATCACATAAAATCCGCCCCAGGGGCGTAACAGATCTTCTTTTATAATGGTAAAATTTAATTGCTGAAGCAATGTAGTTGTAAAGTCAAATGCTTTTGTATGGTGTTGCATTTTGCAGGTATTCTTTTTACAATTATAAAATCATTTTTAACTGGCAGGTTAATAGTTTAGTTTGAAGATAAGAATTTATGATTAACTACTTAAAGAGGGTATCTGCAAAAAGTGAAACAGAAAGGCTGAGTACATAATGCAGGTAAGGTTTACACCAGGTTAAATAAAATATAAACGGACTGCAATATTGCAATCCGTTTAATAAATTCAGAAACTGTTTAAAAAATAAATTGTTCTTTTTAATGCTTTAATTGTACGAAAGTCTCAACTCTACCCTTCGGTTTTGCTTACGGCCGGCAGGCGTTTTATTATCGGCCACCGGCCTGCTTTTACCAAAGCCAGATGCATGCAACTGGCTGGCACTTACGCCTTTGCTTTTAATATAATTCTGCACCGCTCTTGCACGGTTTTCGCTAAGCGTTTGGTTAAAAGTATCGGAGCCTACATAATCAGTATGCCCATCAACATATAAAAGTATGCCGGGTGTGCCTAACATAATACTAACTACTTCATTTAATCCCGGGAAAGAACTGCTTTTTAATGTTGCTGTGTTTGTTTCAAATAAAATATTTTCGGCAGCCAGGTTGGTTTGCATAATTACTTCTTTTGCAATAACAGGGCAACCTTCGTTTTGTGGCAAACCGGGTATATCCGGGCATTTATCTGCGCCATCCAAAACTCCATCTCTATCTCTATCAGGCACAGGGCAACCCTGGTTTTCGGCTACGCCGGGAATATCAGGACATTTATCTACATCATCATAAATACCATCCCTGTCTCTGTCTTTTTCGGGTGGCGGACAGCCCTGATAAGCTGCAGTGCCGAACACATCAGGACATTTATCTTCTTCGTCAATTACACCGTCTTTATCTCCATCGGGAGGCGGGCAACCCTGGTATTTTTCCAGTCCTTTTACATCGGGGCATTTATCAAAGTTATCCGGTATGCCATCACCATCTGTATCGGGGCAACCTCTAAAAGCAAGACATCCGGCTTTGCAAGGGCAAAGATCCAAACTGTCGGTTATGCCGTCCTTATCGCCATCAACCATTTCTGGTTTAATTACTTTAGCTTTTTTTTTACCAAACTCAAGTTTAAACTGAATGCCTGTTGCAAACGATCTTACAAAACCTGCATTGTTTGTTGCCAGTACACTGTTGGCAATAGCACCACTGGTGAGCGGCGCACTGTAAGTTACCAGCGGTTGATCGGTAACTTTTTTCATGCCGGTCATTCCATAATCGGCATACACACCCAACGAAAGGCGGTATCCGTTTTTTAAATTAAAACTAAGCCCTGTAAGCGCTGTAATAGCAAGTTCTGGTTTTAATGCATAGTTTGATTGGCTGCTCCAGCTAAACACACTGCCAAAGCCATGCTGCGGCAGGTTATTAATTTCCAGGTTTACATCGGGATAATAACCACTCATATCTATCTGCTGTGCTTCGGCTTTAATTTTGTTATCGAAAGGCAAAATCAATTTTGCACCGCCATTAAAAAACCATTGCGTTTTTTCTGGTTTTGCAGTTCGGTACTGCAGCATTAACGGTATGCTTACTGCCATAAAACGCTGGGTTTCTTTATAGCCTGTAGTTTTAACGCTGTACCTGAAACCGGCTCCCATATCATCAACCTGCATTTCAGAAGCAGTGCTGCCATTGGTCATCAATGCATCTGTATTATACTGCATAATGCCCAGGCCGGTTACAAAGCTCCAGTGTTTGGTAAAGGTTCGGGTAAAGCCCAAATCAAAGCCTATACTGGGTTTTATCTTACTCTTGCCATCTTTAATTTTGTATTGCAGACCGGCAAGCCCGGCATTAACTGCTACGCTGAACTGGGAAAAACTTTGCACAGGTAATAAGGCTGTAAGTAAACAGGCGGTGATGATTATTTTACGCATAAAATATATTTAGTTGTTGAGGTTTTTATTTCCCGTAAAAAATATTCGGTATTTTTTGTGTTGAATATTTTTTACGGGGCATACTTTTTTTTCTTTTTTTACAATTAATTTTTACAGCTATTACCGTACTATCATTGTTACACTGTATTTCTGTCCGTTTCTTAAAAGCAACGTAACAATGTACATACCGGTTGCATTTGGTGCCTGCAATGTTGTTACTGTTGATGCTGTATTTGTTTGTGAAACCAGTGTGCCGATAATATCTCTCACAGTTATTGCTGCTCCCTGTAGTTGTGCAGGTGTAAGGTTGCTTATCAACCTGTATGTTTGTCCTTGCTGTACCGGGTTAGGGCTTATTTTTAATTCAATACCAGTAAAACCACCGGGTGCAATATCAAGTGGGCAGGTAAGTAATTCAATACCGTTTTTATCAGTAGCAACTACATAGTAAGTTCCATTTAAGCCACCGTTTTCTGTGTAATGTTGCTGCGTAGCACCAGGTACCAACGCACCGTTTTTATACCACTGCCATTTAACATAATTGTTGCTGCTGTTGTCAAAAAACAATACGTCATTCCAATGCTGCCTTACATGCGTTACCAGTTTGGCAACCTGTATCCTTACAGATGCACAGGTAGTGATGTTGCAGGTTCCTTCGGCTCTTACGTAGAAGGTGGTAGTATTTCCTACTATAACATTATTTAGTACAGCACCGGTTCCTATTGGTGTGCCACCACAGGCATCTCTGTACCATACCCAGTTAGCACCGGTTCCCAATCCACCGCCAACTACTCTCAGTGTGGTTACCGTATTGGTATCACATAATACCAAAGCAGGTGTACTGATGGCCGTTGGTGCCACCGATAATGCAGGTACGATGATGTCGAAAGATCTTGATGAACCCACACAACCAAAAGAAGTATTTGGTGTAACCGTTATTGTACCGGTTATGGTACTGAAAGTTGGATTTTGTGCAATGAACGATGCTATATTACCTGTACCGCTTGCTGCCAAACCTATTGCCGGGTTACTGTTTACCCAATTGTAAACCGTGCCTGCAACCGGGCCGGTAAAGCTTACTGCATTTGTTAGCTGGCCGGCACATACCGTTTGATTGGCTATAGCATTTACAACCGCAGTTGGATTAACGGTGATGCTGAAAGTGACAGGAATACCCACACAGGTTGTAGTTCCGTTTACAAATGATGGTGTAACCGTGATAAGGGCAATGACCGGTGAAGCGCCTGTATTTGTTGCCGTAAACGGAAGTATGTTTCCGCTACCTGTTGCAGGTATGCCTATAGAAGGAGCGCTATTGGTCCAGTTGTAAACAATATTACCGCCACCATTTGTACCGTTCGGGCTGCTGAATTTTATCGAGTCTGTTAATCTGCCATTGCAGAGTGTCTGATTAGGTACCACATTTACAGTTGCAATTGGGTTTACGGTTATTACAAAAGTTATAGGTAAACCTGTGCAGCCGAATGGCGAGTTTGGTGTTACTGTGATGGTTGCATTGATGGAGTTCAGCGTATTCACTGTTACAAATGACGGAATATTACCTGCACCAGTAGCTGCTAACCCGATAGCTGTATTATTATTCACCCATGTGTAAGTAGTACCAGAAACCGGACTGCTGAAAACAATAGGTGATGTAGTTGTGTTTGCACACAACGACTGATTAGCAACGGGGTTTACAACTGCAGGTGGATTAACTGTGATCGTAAATGTGCTGGATGTGCCCACACAACTTACACCGCCATTGGTAAAGGTTGGTGTAACAGTGATGGTTGCAGTAACCTGCGCAGTACTGGTATTGGTTGCAATAAACGATGCAATATTACCTGAGCCGGCAGCAGCCAAACCAATGGATGGCGTATTATTTACCCAGTTGTAAACCACCGCACCTCCTGTGTAAGTAGTACTGAAGTTAACTGCTGCTGTTGCAACGCCATTACACAACGATTGGTTGGCAACCGGATTTGCTGTTGCAGTAGGGTTAACAGTGATGTTGAATGTCATTGGCGTGCCCACACAACTTACACCACCGTTGGTATAGGTTGGTGTAACCGTAATGGTTGCAACAACCGGTGCGGTAGTTGTATTGGTAGCTATGAAGGAAGCGATATTGCCTGCTCCGCTTGCTGCCAGGCCGATTGACGGCGTATTATTGGTCCAGTTGAATACTACATTACTTCCGCCATTACCACTATTAGGGCTGGTAAATGTTATTGGCGTTGATGATGAAGCATTACACAACACCTGGTTGGCAACTTGATTTGCTGTTGCAGTAGGATTTACTGTGATGGTAAATGTGCTGGATGTTCCCACACAACTTACACCGCCATTTATAAATGTTGGTGTAACTGTGATGGTTGCAACAACCGGTGCAGTAGTTGTATTGGTTGCAATAAATGTTGGAATATTTCCTGCACCCGCTGCCGCCAAACCTATTGATGGCGCATTGTTTGTCCAGGTAAATATTACGCTGCCGCCCGTTGCAGGGCTGCTGAATGCAATGGCTGCTGTTGAAGAACCGTTGCATAATACCTGGTTGGTAACAGGGTTTACGGTTGCAACCGGATTAACGGTAATTGTAAAGGTTATTGGCAAACCGCTACAGCCGTTTGGCGATGTTGGTGTAACTGTTATGGTTGCTGTTATAGCATTGGTTAAATTATTTGCTGTTACAAAAGAAGGAATATTACCGATACCGGTTGCAGCTAAACCAATTGATGGATTGTTATTTACCCAACTGTATGAAGTGCCTGCTACACCACTTGTGAACACGATTGGTAATGTAGTGGCATTGGCACAATGTATCTGGTTTGAAATAGCATTTACATTTCCTGTAGGATTAACAGTGATAGTAAATGTACTTGATGTACCCACACAACTTACGCCTGCATTGGTAAAGGTTGGTGTAACAGTTATTGTTGCTGTTACCGGCGAATTACTTGCATTGGTTGCAACAAAAGATGCGATATTACCTGCGCCTGTTGCAGCCAAACCAATAGAAGGTGTATTGTTGACCCAGTTGTAAACCACTGTTCCGCCTGTGTAAATAGTACTGAAGTTTACAGCGGCTGTTGGCGTGTTGTTGCACAACGATTGATTGGCAACTGCATTAACTGTAGCTGTTGGGTTAACGGTAATGGTAAATGTGATGGTAGTGCCTGTACAACTTACGCTTGCATTGGTATAAGTTGGTGTTACAATAATGGTAGCGGTTACAGGTGCTGTGGTATTATTTACCGCAGTAAACGAATTGATGTTTCCGGTACCGCTAGCTGCCAATCCTATAGAAGGCGTATTATTTGCCCAGTTAAATACAATATTGCTGCCAGCACCAATGGTGTTGGGGCTGGTAAATGTTATAGCAGCAGTTGAACCGGTGTTACACAATACCTGGTTGGCAACTGCATTTACAATAGCAGTAGGATTTACTGTAATTGTGAATGTTCTTGCAACACCAACGCAGGAAGTAGCTCCGTTTGTATAGGTTGGCGTTACAGTAATGCTAGCTGTTACAGGTCCCAGCCCTGTGTTTACTGCTGTAAAGCTTGGAATGTTACCCGTGCCGCTGGCTGCAATACCTATTGAAGGCGTATTGTTTACCCATGCATAAGTAACCGTACCACCTATTGCAGGACTGCTGAAGTTAATAGCATTGGTTGAAGAACCGTTACACAAAACCTGGTTGGCTACAGGGTTTACAGTAGCAACTGGTAGTATGGTAATAGTAAACGATACCGGTGTACCCACACAACCTGCCGGCGATATTGGGGTAACCGTAATGGTAGCCGTAGTTGGGTTTACAAAATCGTTTGCTGTAGTAAATGATGGAATATTTCCCAGGCCGCTGGCTGCAAGGCCGATAGCAGTATTATTATTTACCCAGCTAAAGGTAGTGCCAGCCACTCCACCGCTGAAAGGTATTGGTGTTGATGCAGTATTACCACAGAATACCTGGTTAGCTACTGCATTTACCGTAGCTGTTGGGTTTACTGTTATGGTAAACGATAATGGTGTACCCAAGCAACTAACACCCGCATTGGTAAATGTTGGCGTAACAGTTATGGTAGCTGTTACTGGTGTAGTTCCTGTATTTACAGCTGTAAATGAGAATATGTTTCCGCTGCCGCTGGCTGCAAGGCCGATGGATGGAGTGTTGTTTATCCAATTGTAAACAATTGATCCACCACTATTGGGGCTACTGAAAATTACATTGGCAGTAGAAGCGCCATTACATAAAACCTGGTTGGCCACCGTGTTTACTGTGGCAGTTGGGTTTACAGTTATTGTGAATGATGTGGGCGTACCGGTGCAGCTTACACCTGCATTGGTGAAAGTAGGCGTAACAGTAACGGTTGCTGTAACCGGCGAAGTTCCTGTATTTACGCCGGTGAATGCAGCTATATTTCCTGTACCGCTTGCACCTAAGCCGATTGATGTATTGGTATTCGTCCAGGCATAGGTAACTGTGCCGCCGGTTGCAGGGCTACCGAAATTGATGGCCCCAATAGTACTACTATTGCATACCACAATATTGCTTACGGCATTAACAGTTGCTGTAGGGTTTACAGTGATGGTAAATGTTGTTGGCGTGCCTGTACATCCTGCTCCACCGTTACTGAATGTTGGTGTAACAGTTACAGTTGCAACAACCGGTGAGGTACCCGTGTTGGTAACTGTAAAGGCAGGGATATTGCCTGTGCCACTTGCCCCTAAACCTATGGTAGTATTGTTATTTGTCCAGTTATAAGTAACTGTTCCGCCGCTTGCGGTGCTGCTGAAGTTTACTGCTGTTGTTGACGTGCCATTACACAATACCTGGTTTGGCACCGGGTTTACAGTAACACCCGATGCAGGATTTACCGTAATGGTAAATGTTGTTGGCGTACCCACACAACTTACAGCACCATTGGTATAGGTTGGTGTAACCGTTATGGTGGCTGTTACAGGCGATGTGCCTGCATTGGTAGCTGTAAAGGCAGCTATGTTTCCGCTGCCGCTTGCTGCAAGGCCTATAGAAGTATTATTGTTTGTCCAGGCATACGTAACGGCACCGCCTGTTGCAGGGCTGCTGAAAGTAACAGCATTGGTTGATGAACCGGCACATAAAACCTGGTTGGCAACTGGTGTTACCGTTGCAACAGGGTTTACAGTTATTGTAAATGTAATCGGTGATCCTGTGCAACCATTCGGTGCTGTTGGTGTAACAGTTATTGTTGCCACCAAAGGATTATTGGTTGTGTTTGATGTGGTGAATGATGGAATGTTTCCATTACCGCTTGCACCCAATCCTATTGCTGTATTGTTATTTACCCAGCTATAAGTAGTACCTGCTACAGCACTGCTGAATACGATCGGGCTGGTAACCACATTGGCACACAATACCTGGTTGGCCACTGCATTTACGGTTGCTGTTGGGTTAACAGTGATGGTAAATGTTATCGGTGTACCAGTACAGTTTACTCCGCCATTGTTAAATACAGGTGTTACAGTAATAGTAGCTGTAACTGAGGATGTTCCTGTATTTACTGCTGTAAACGATGGGATATTGCCTGTTCCGCTTGCAGCTAAACCAATAGATGTTGTACTGTTTGTCCAGTTATAAGTTACTGAACCTCCCGTTGCATTGGTAGTAAAGTTAACAGCCATGGTAGAGGCTCCGTTGCACAAGGTTTGGTTGCTTACCGCATTTACATTGGCTGTTGGGTTAACCGTAATGGTGAATGTTCTGGATGTACCAGTACAGCTTACACCGCCATTGGTAAAGGTTGGGGTTACAGTAACAGTTGCTGTAACAGGTGCTGTACCATTATTTACCGCAGTAAAGGATGCTATATTACCGGTTCCGCTGGCAGCTAAACCGATTGTTGCATTTGTATTGGTCCAGTCGTAAGTAACTGTACCTCCGGTTGCAGGGCTGGTAAAGATTATCGCTGCCGTTGCAGCACCATTGCAAACAACCTGGTTGGTTACCACATTTACTGTTGGTGTTGGGTTAACGGTATAAGTAAATGTTATGGGCGTACCGGCGCAGCTTACACCACCATTGGTATAAGTTGCTGTAACAGTAATAGTTGCTGTAACCGGCGATGTGCCTGTATTAACTGCCGTAAACGGAGCAATATTACCCATTCCGTTTGCAGCAAGGCCAATAGATGTTGTATTATTTGTCCAGCTATAAGTTACTGTACCACCTGTATTAGCGCTTGTAAAGTTAACAGCAGAAGTGGCAGATCCATTGCAAACAACCTGGTTGGCTACTGCATTTACCTGTCCGGCAGGATTTACCGTAATGGTAAATGTTGTTGGCGTACCCACACAACTTACAGCACCATTGGTATAGGTTGGTGTAACCGTTATGGTGGCTGTTACAGCCGATGTGCCTGCATTGGTAGCTGTAAAGGCTGCTATGTTTCCGCTGCCGCTTGCTGCAAGGCCTATGGAAGTATTATTGTTTGTCCATGCATACGTAACGGCACCGCCTGTTGCAGGGCTGCTGAAGGTAACTGCATTGGTTAATGAACCGGCGCATAAAACCTGGTTGGCAACTGATGTTACCGTTGCAACAGGGTTTACAGTTATTGTAAATGTTGTAGGTGATCCTGAGCAGGCATTGGGCGCAGTTGCAGTAACTGTTATAGTTGCAACCTGCGGGCTATT
>JAYURR010000145.1:0-11325 GCA_043756605.1 Chitinophagaceae bacterium | reverse complement strand
AATGAAGGCTTATGAACCGGTATATTTTACTCAGTTTACACGTAATATCGCTTGTTTTGCTGGCTCTTGGCTGGATTAAAGATATTTTACACATCGATATTTCGGTACATTATATTATAGATTTAAACCTCTTTAGTGAAAAAAGAAGTGTACTCGGGATGCTTAAAAAACTATGGGAAGATGGGAATTACTGGCCCTGGTTACTCATTTTTTTATTCGGCATTATTGTGCCGCTGGTAAAATCGGGTATTATTTTTTATCTGATACTTGGCAAAAATCCGGATGCAAAATGGCAACGCTTTGTAAGTGCCATCAGCAAATGGGCCATGGCCGATGTATTTACCATTAGCATATTTGTGGCTTTTTTGGGTGCCAATGCCATGGAAAGTACCAAGGCAACTTTACAATCTGGCTTTTACTTTTTTTCTGGCTATGTAATTTTAAGTGGCATTGTAGCTTTGCTCTGCAGAAAATTGCTCCCAAATTCCGCAACAAATAATGCTTAATTAACCGATATTTGCAGCCAGTTTCTGCCTTAGTTTTGAAGATTTTGCTCAATTGTTTGCTGTCGTACAAGAGTGCGACGCCAATGAAGCCAAATAGTAGTACTTCGGCCTGGCTCAAAAAAATTTCACTTTTTTATGAAGGATTTTCAATACATCACTAATTCGCACCCATCTTATGTTGAGGGTTTGTACCAGGATTTTGTAAAAGACCCAAACAGCGTGGAGGCTGATATGCGTAAATTTTTTGAGGGCTTTGATTTTGCTGTGAGCAATAGTGGAACTTCTGCTAAAGGAACTGTTGTTAATGGTGCTGCAGTTTCAACCAATCAGCTTGATAAGGAGTTTGGTGTCTTTCGTTTAATACGGGCCTACCGTAAAAAAGGGCATTTAGTTGCCAAAACAAATCCCATAAGAGAAAGAAAAGACAGGCAGGCAAGGCTTGAGCTTGCAGATTTTGGTTTAACCGATGCCGATATTACTACAACATTTGCCGCAGGAAAGTTTGTAGGCATGGATAATGCTTCGCTGCAAAACATTATTACACATTTACAAAAATGTTACACCGGCCATGTTGGTGTACAGGTTGGTTATATAAACGACCAGGTAAAATTAGACTGGCTTACCAATGCCATTGAGCAAACAATGCTTAAGCCGGTGCCGCTGCCGCAAAAGAAAAGAATTTTGCAAAAACTGAATGAAGGTGTGATGTTTGAAAAGTTTTTGCACACAAAATATATTGGCCAAAAACGTTTTTCGCTGGAAGGTGGAGAAACGGCCATGGCTGCGCTGGATGCCATTATTAATACTGCCGCTAATAATAGTGTAGAAGAAGTGGTGATTGGTATGGCGCACCGTGGAAGGCTGAATGTGCTTGCCAATGTGATGGGTAAAACTTACCAGCAAATTTTTAGTGAGTTTGAAGGTACCAGCCTGCCAGATACAACCATGGGCAGCGGCGATGTAAAATATCACCTGGGTTTTGGTAGCGATGTGGAAACGGCTGATGGCAAAAAAGTGCATTTAAAACTGATGCCAAATCCATCGCATCTGGAAGCGGTTGACCCGTTGGTTATCGGCTTCGCCAGAAGTAAAGCCGATATTTTATACAACAGCGATTACGATAAAATTCTTCCCATACTTATACATGGCGATGCCTCTGTAGCAGGCCAGGGCGTAGTTTACGAGGTTTTGCAAATGAGCGGATTGAAAGGTTATTACACCGGCGGCACTATTCATTTTGTAATTAATAACCAGATTGGTTTTACAACCGATTTTGATGATGCAAGAAGTTCAGATTATTGTACGTCAATAGCTTCGATGGTGCATGCACCGGTTTTTCATATTAATGGCGATGATGCCGAAGCGGTTGTAAAAGCCTGCGAAATTGCCACGCTTTACCGCCAGGAATTTAACAGCGATATTTTTATTGATATGGTTTGCTACCGAAAGCACGGCCATAACGAGGGCGATGAGCCTAAGTTTACACAACCGCAATTGTATGCGCTGATTGATAAGCACCTGAACCCACGTGAAGTTTACACACAATTTTTAATACAAAACGGCGAGCCCGAAGCACAGGCCCTTGCAAAAGAAATGGAGCAAAAATTTTTGGCAGATCTGCAGGAGCGGTTAGATGAAGTAAAACAAAATCCATTGCCTTACAGCTACCAGCCGCCCGAACTGGTTTGGAAAAGTTTGCGCAGGGCAACTGCCGCAGACTTTGACGCATCGCCGGTTACAGCAATTGGCAGCGATGCATTTAAATTATTATTTGAAGGCCTGATGAAATGGCCAACCGATTTTAAGCCGTTGCGGAAAGTAGAAAAACTCATCAGCGACAAATTAAAATTATTCAGCGATGAAAATAAAATTGACTGGGCAACCGCCGAGTTGATGGCTTACGGAAGTTTGCTGGTTGAAGGTAAAGATGTACGCATGAGCGGACAGGATATAAAGCGTGGTACATTCAGTCACCGCCACTCCACTTTGTACGATGAAAATACAAATGAAGAATACAACCGGCTAAATCATTTTACCGAAACACAGTCGCCTTTCCGCATTTATAATTCTTTGTTGAGCGAATATGCAGTGCTTGGTTTTGAATATGGCTATGCAATGGCCAACCCCAACGCATTGGTAATTTGGGAAGCACAGTTTGGCGATTTTTGCAATGGAGCCCAAACAATTATTGACCAGTTTATTGGCTCTGCCGAAACAAAATGGCAGCGTATGAATGGTGTTACATTATTGCTGCCGCATGGTTACGAAGGCCAGGGGCCAGAGCATAGCAGTGCAAGAATGGAACGCTTTTTACAAATGTGTGCCGAGTTAAATTTTGTGGTATCAAATGTTACAACTGCAGCAAACTTCTTTCACTTATTGCGCAGGCAAATAGCATGGCCTTTCCGCAAGCCATTGGTTGTGTTTTCGCCTAAAGCAAACTTGCGCCACCCGGGCAGTTACAGCAGCAAAGATGAATTTACTAGCGGCGGATTTAAAGAAGTTTTAAACGATGCAACAATAACAGAAGCATCGGCAGTTACAAAGGTTTTGCTTTGCAGCGGAAAAATTTATTTTGATCTGGCCGAGCGGCAACAAAAAGAGAATAGAAATGATGTTGCCATTGTTAGGCTTGAGCAAATTCATCCAATACCACAAAAACAATTAGATGAGTTGTACAAAAAATACAGCAAAGCCATCTGGTATTGGGTGCAGGAAGAACCCTTAAACATGGGCGCAGCAACATTTTTAAGGATGAATTTAAAAAATATAAATTTCTATATCATCAGCCGCCAGCCAAGTGCTGCAACCGCAACGGGTTATGGCAAAGTGCATGCAAAAGAGCAGGCGCAGATAATAGATACCGCGTTCTCAATTTAAAACGCACATTAAATTGATAAAATATGATTTCGCTGATTAATTTTGCTACGCAAAATATTGGCATATCATGGAAGATTACAAACATTCAGAATTAACCGGTAAAATAATTGGTTGTGCAATGAAGGTTCATCGGGTTATTGGTCTCGGGTTTCCTGAAATAATTTACATGCGTTGCCTGATGATAGAATTGAAGAAAGCGATATTGAACTATGAATCGGAAGTGGAGAAAGATATTTATTATGAAGGAATAAAAGTAGGTTCAAGAAGATTAGAGTTAATAGTAGAAAACAAAGTGATTGTAGAGTTGAAGGCAGTAACAGAAGTTGAACCACGATTTTACATTCAAATCATTAATTACTTAAAAATATTTAAGATAGAATTAGGACTTTTAATAAATTTTGGAAATATTAATCTGCAATACAGACGTTTTGCAAATTCCCGATGACAAAGTCATCGATCAGCGAAATCCCAAATAATCAATTTAATCAGCGTTTAAAATCAGCGTTTCATGTTTAATTCGTTATCAGAAAAATTAGAATCAGCCTTTAAAAATATAAAAGGCCAGGCAAGAATAAGCGAACTCAATATTGCCAATACCGTTAAAGATATCCGCCGGGCATTGGTTGATGCCGATGTGAATTATAAAATTGCCAAAGAATTTACCGATAAGGTTAAAGAAAAAGCACTGGGCGAAAAAGTTTTACTTGCTGTTAATCCTGGCCAGCAAATGGTAAAAATTGTGCAGGATGAACTAACCGAGTTGATGGGAGGAACAGAAACTGAATTCAATATCAGCGGCAGCCCGGCAATTATACTGGTAGCAGGTTTGCAGGGTAGTGGTAAAACAACTTTTAGTGGCAAACTGGCTAATTATCTTAAAACAAAAAAAGGAAAATCGCCCTTGCTGGTAGCTGCAGATATTTACCGCCCTGCGGCCATTGATCAGTTAGAAGTATTGGGTGGACAAATTGATGTACAAGTTTATAGTGAGAGAGAAAATAAAGATGCAATATCTATTGTGCAAGGAGCCATTAAAGAGGCACGTGCAAAAAATAAAAATGTAATCATCATTGATACTGCCGGCCGTTTAGCAGTTGATGAAGTGATGATGAATGAGGTTGCCGGTATTAAAGCAGCCATCAATCCGCAGGAAATTTTATTTGTAGTTGATAGCATGACCGGTCAGGATGCCGTAAACACAGCCGCTGCATTTAATGAGCGGTTGGATTTTACCGGAGTTGTACTTACCAAATTAGATGGCGACACAAGAGGTGGTGCAGCCTTATCAATTAAATACACCGTAAATAAACCCATCAAATTTGCCAGCAGTGGCGAAAAAATGGATACGCTGGATGTGTTTTATCCCGACAGGATGGCGCAGCGTATTTTAGGAATGGGCGATATTGTAAGCCTGGTAGAAAAAGCACAGGAACAGTTTGACGAAAAAGAAGCTGCCAGACTTGAAAAAAAGATTCGCAAAAATCAATTTGATTTTGAAGATTTTAAAACCCAGTTGCAGCAGATAAAAAAGATGGGTAATATTAAAGACCTGATGGGCATGATACCCGGCGTTGGAAAGCAGATAAAAGATGTGGATATAAACGACGATTCTTTTAAAGGCATTGAGGCCCTGATAAACTCCATGACATTACAAGAGCGCCGCAACCCCGATTTAATAAACCCCGGCCGTAAAGCCCGTATTGCCAAAGGCGCCGGAAAAGATATTGCCGAACTAAACGCTTTTTTAAAGCAGTTTGAGCAGATGAAAGGCATGATGAAGATGATGAATAAAATGCCCAAAGGCATGATGCCGGGGATGGGTAGAAGATAACTCAACAATATTTTTTTAAAGCCTCAGACTTTTTTAGTTTGAGGCTTTTTTTGTGCGCTGGAAAATAATCAGGTAAACTAATTAGCGGAATTTATTCTCTTCATGCCTCGTAGTGGCTAAAGATTGGTAGAATGATTAAAACATTACCAGAAAAAGTGCCATAAGCACGAAAGACTACAGGAGCTTTCTATCATGCCTATGGCATTTATTTGCATTCTTGCTTTTTCTACCAATCTATTGTCCCTGACGGGACAAATCAAAATAGTACCCAAGCTTGTTCAGGTAATTTTTTTTCGCCCCTGTGTAATATTAAATTTTCTACTTCTCTTTCAATTACCAGATTATTAAATTAAATTAGAGTGCTAAACGGTAACCCCTCAAAGAAGCGGCCTGCTGTTGTGCAATTTTATCCCTTCTCATTATCCCATAAAACCAACTGTTCAGGTTCAGAAAAATTTCAGATTAAATTCAGTTGCCTGGCAACTGCTTATTAACTGTGCATTCAATTTATGGGTGCAGTAAATTTTAATTATGAAAAAAATTGTTGTACGGGGTTTTAAAAAAGACAAATTTTCTCCCGAAGAAATTCAAACTGCCAAAGAAAGTAAACTGGAATTGAAAAGCTCATACCAGTTCAGTACATCCCGTGCATTGGCCGAAGTGCATGAACTTGAATTTGATAAAACAGATGTGCTTGAATTTGTTTTTGATGATGATACAACCTGGGTGGGCAGTTCAGATATTATTCATGATATTTTTCCGGAAGCGGCTAACCAAAAACGTGCCGTTGGCGACAGTTTTGTAGTGCCGATGTATTTGCAAACCGATGAAGCCAACCGCAGCCTGCTGGGCGATATTGCACTGAAAGCGTTGAATGTTTTTGCCAAAAAAGCAGTAAGCCAAAAAGTTATTGAAATTGCAGCAAGGCTGGAGAAAAAAGGATTGGAAAATATGAGTGGTGTGTATGCCATCAGCGCCGATTTTAAACTCAGCAAAGCCCCTGTAAAAAATGCCGACAAACCTTACCTGCTTTTTTTACACGGCACCAATTCCTCTACCATTGGCTCTTTTGGCGAAATACGAGGTTCGGAACTATGGAAAAATATGCAGCAGACTTATGGACAAAACATCATTGGCCTGCAGCACGAAACGATGACTAAGAGCCCGATCCAAAATGTTATTAATCTTTTTAAAGAATTACCGGCGGTTTGTACATTGCATGTAATCTCTCATTCAAGAGGCGGCTTGGTTGGCGATGTGCTGGCACGTTTTTGTAACGGCAATAAAGGCTTTACCGATGCAGAACTTGCCTATTTTGCAAAAACAGAACGCAAAACAGATATAGCCGATATTAAAACGCTGCAAGCCATTGCAGCAGGTAAAAAAATAAATGTAGATAAATTTATCCGTGTTGCCTGCCCGGCTTATGGCACAACGGTTTTATCAAAGCGGCTCGATCATTTTTTAAATATCAGTCTTAATTTGTTGGGTACTTTATTTGGCCCCGTTGGCACTGCATTAACTGCCGAATTTAAAGAATTGATTTCGGCTGCGGTTGATACTAAAAACGATCCCGATCAGTTGCCCGGGCTTGAAGCGATGAACCCGGCTTCTCCTTTTTTAAAAATTCTCAACAATCCCGATAACAGCATCAACAGCCCGTTAACGGTCATCTCCGGCAACTGCGGCATCAAATTTAATTTAAAGGCATTGCTCATTATTGCCAGTAAATTATTTTACCTGCGGGATAATGATCTGGTGGTTGATACCAAATCAATGTACTGCGGCACCAAAAGAAATATACCGGTGCAATATTTTTTTGATGAAGGCGCCGAAGTGGATCACGTGCATTATTTTAAAAATAAAAAAACGCAGGATGCATTGTTGCTGGCAGTTAAAGCAACAACTGCTTCCATTCCAAACTTCACCATTTTCGATCAGTCGGTGCAGGTGGCACTCGATAGAAATGCAATACTTGGCCTTGATGGCGGTGGCGTTTTTACAGATAAAGTAACCGGTAAAAAGCCCATTGCTATTGTGTTGCCGGGCATCATGGGTTCCAATCTTGATCAGGGCAGCAAAAAAGTATGGATAAATTATATGCGCTTTCTGGTAGGCGATTTAAGCAAACTCGATATCAGCAGAAAAGATATTCTGGCTTCATCCATCATCAAAACTTCCTACAAAAAAATTGTTGATTATTTAAGTGCCGAATATGATGTGGTAACTTTTGCATTTGATTGGCGTTTGCCACTTACAGATGCTGCAGAATTACTGAAAGCAAAAATTGAACAATACCTGGCTTTTAAAGTGCCTATAAAAATTATCGGCCACTCCATGGGCGGCGTGGTTACCCGTGATTTTATTATTAATCATCCCGCTACCTGGAAAAAATTAAACGCATCCAAAGATTTTAAATTACTGTTACTGGGTGCGCCTTTGGGCGGATCGTATCGCATTCCGTATGTTTTATCAGGTAAAGATCCAATCATCAGCCAGCTAAGCAAAATTGATCTTAAGCATACCAAAAAAGAATTGCTGGATATGTTCAGGAAATTTCCTGGCTTGCTGGGCCTGTTACCTGTAGCAAAAGATAGTGTTGACTTTGCCGACCAGAATGTTTGGCAGCAAATGCGCAATGCATCTTTGTTTGATTGGAACATACCCGATAAAAAAGATCTGCAGTTTTGGGGCGCATACCGGGATAATGTACTGGCAAAAATGGATTCAATAGATCTGCAAAATATCATTTACATAGCCGGTAAAGATGATGCTACTGTTTGCGGTTTTGAAATAAATAATAATTTGCCAGATGAAAAAATAATTTTTAAAAGCACGGCAGAAGGTGATCAGTCTGTAACCTGGGATACCGGCATTCCCCAAAAATTATTCAATACCGATCAGTTGTATTTTGTAAACGTATCGCATGGGGGGCTTGCAAATAATGCAGATATTTTTAACGGCATTTCCGAAATATTAAAAACCGGTAAAACAGAATTGTTAAGCAAAAACAGGCCGGTGTTACGTGGCGTTCAATCAATTTTTAATACCGTAGAAGAAGAGATTTATGATACCGATGAAGTAAGCATGGAAAATACCATCCTCGGCATTAAAGAAAAGAAAACGGCACAAAAAGCAGGTGCCGTGCCTTTAAAAGTAAGTGTGAGTAACGGCGATCTTTTCTACAGCCGCTACCCGGTTATGGTTGGCCATTTTATAAACGATGGCATTACCAGTGCCGAAAAAGTGATTGATAATTACACCGGCAATCTTCTCAGTCAGCGGCACAAACTAAATATGTATCCCGGCGAATTTGGCAGCAACGAAGTGTTCATAAATCTTAAGCAAGATTTTAAAGGTGCCTTGGTTATTGGGCTTGGTGCACCGGGCAGGCTTAGTTCTTTTCAGCTTGCGCAAACAACCGAGCAGGGCGTAATAAAATATATGCTGGAGTTAAGCAAGCTTCATAAAAATATGGATGCCGCTTTTGTACCAGCAGAAACTGGCATATCTGTGCTGCTGATTGGTTGCGGTTATGGAGGCTTATCTATCGAAAGTTCCATAAGGGCAATTATACAGGGCGTACAAAACGCCAACAAAAAAATGGAGGAGTTTAATGCCGAAGGATTAAAAATTATTGACCATATTGAATTTGTAGAGTTGTTTGAAGATAGATGCCTGCAATGCCTGTATATTTTAAGCCGGATAGAAAATGAAGAAGACAGTGCTATCAACATTCGCTTACCCAAAAAGCAATACAAAAAATTATTGGGCCTGCGTACCCGCATACCTATGGAAAGCGAAACTGATTGGTGGACAAGGATTACGGTGGTAATGCAAGAACAGAAATTTGAAGAGGAGGAAGATACAGAAACCGCCCTTCGTTTTTCATGCAGCACGGGCAGTGCAAGGGAAGAAGAGCGTTACCTGCAAACCAGCCCTGCAATTATAAACGAACTGGTTGAAGAAATGAGCACCAACAATAACTGGAACGCAGGCATGGCAAAAACCGTTTTTGAATTATTGATACCCAACGACTTTAAAGATGAAATTAAAAAGCAGAGCAACAGCATGTGGGTGCTTGATCATGCGGCGGCTGCATACCCTTGGGAACTGCTACAGGATAGTACCAGCAACGCCAGGCCGCTGTGTTGCAATGCAGGTATGATACGGCAGTTAAAACTGGAAGACTACCGCATAAAAGTTAACCCTGTTGCCGGTAAAAAAGCATTGGTAGTTGGCGATCCGGATCTTAACGGATTTCCCTACGCACAACAATTACCCGGCGCTTTTAAAGAAGCAAACCTCGTAGCATCTATTCTGGATGAGTATGGTTACGAGATGCCGAATAATTGTTTTAAAAAATCATCTACACAAATTATTAATGCACTTTTTAAAGATGAGTATAAAATTATTCACCTGGCGGGACATGGTATTTTTAACGAAAAGCGGCCAAGGGCTTCCGGTATGTTAATTGGCAACGGTGTGTTTTTAAGCACCAAAGAAATTTGCCAGATGAGCAAAGTGCCCGAACTGGTTTTTGTAAACTGTTGTTTTTTAGGTAAGATAAATGATAAGAGCGAAGCTTTATTCAGCAAGCGTTACAAGCTGGCAGCCAATATTGGCACACAGCTTATTATGAATGGTGTAAAGGTTGTTGTGGCAGCCGGTTGGGCGGTAGATGATGTGGCCGCATTGTATTTTACCGGTATTTTTTATCATGCTTTGCTGGATGGTGATAATTTTGGCGATGCCATTACCGAGGCCCGTTCAAAAACATTTTCTAAATATCCCAACACAAATACCTGGGGTGCTTATCAATGTTATGGCGATCCGTTCTTTAAATTAACCGAAGTAAAAAAATCAAAAACATACACATATAGTTATTTAATTGCCGAAGAAGCAGAAAATGATTTAAGCAACTTAATAAACAAGGCAGATGCAAAAGGCAGCTCGGCTAAATACCTGCTAAAAGATATTGCATCCATATCTGCAGCGGTTGATGCAGCTGGCATACGCAATGCTGTTATTACCGAAAAAGAAGCCATGGCATTGGCCGAGTGTAATGAATATGCAAATGCGATTACGAAGTTTGAAAGCTTGCTAAGTATGGAGCAGGCGGGCTTTTCGGTAAAAGCCATTGAAAGTTATTGTAACATCAGGGCCAAGCTCTGTATAAAAAACTGGATGGCCGGCAAAGAAAAAAATAAGCAGCCTGCCTGCATGGATAAAGTAATTGCCGATCTTAAGCAATTGCTAAGCATGAGCCCTACATCTGAGCGGTTAAGTTTGCTGGGCAGTGCTTATAAACGCAAAGCCATGATGGCCGCAACCATTGCCGATAAAGTAAAACTATTAATGGTATCGGCCGATTATTATCAAAAGGCTTACAACATGCCTGCCAGTTGCAATAAAAGCTATTCATTATCAAACCTGCTGGAAATTGAAAAAATATTGCAGCTTCTTAAAAACAATGCAGGCATTAAAAACATCATAAAAAAATACAAATTTTCAACGCCGGTAAAAGCAAAAGCAGATATTGCCGAAGCTCTTAAACAAATGCTGGATGCAGATGCCGACATGAATTTTTGGGATGAAGCTGCAAAAGCCAATATGTTATTATGTGCATGGCTGATGGAAGGAAAAAATACAGCAGCACTAACCGATAAACAGGTTATTGATGCTTATAATAATGTGTGGGATTTTGAAGGCTCTCAAAATAAAAAAATTGGCGAAATAGAGCATTTCGATTTTCTGATAGCTGCCTATTCAACCCTTATAAAAAAGCCGGCCAATGTAAAATTGATTAAAAAGATAAAGCAAGATCTTGAGAATATCATCAAATAAACATAGGAAGGGGGCAAACATTGAATAAATATTGATTTTATGGTTCAATATTAAATAATTGCTAAGAAACCTGCAATTGTTGTGTTTCTAACGCTATTATTTGGCACTTCTCTTACAGCTTGTTATCTTTGTTCTCCTTTTTTAAGGATAAACCCTATTTAGTAACAACCAAAAATTTCTATTTATGGCTGTAAAAATGAGACTGCAAAGGCATGGCTCAAAGAAGCGCCCCTTTTATTTCATCGTTGTAGCAGATGGCCG
>JAYURR010000144.1:0-11338 GCA_043756605.1 Chitinophagaceae bacterium | reverse complement strand
GACAAATAAAATAAACGAACAAGCCTTACTGAAAAAATGTATTACGTTTCTTGTATCAACAGGCATTACTGTTAAGTATGAAAAAATAAACGGAGCTGCGTTTTTGCCGGGTCTTTCTATAAAAAACGGATGTATAGTAATTAATAAAGATTCATTACCGTATCCCGGCGATATACTCCATGAAGCCGGACATATAGCAGTGGTGAAGCAGCGGATAGAAGTACCTTAAATGCTGCAAGCATTGCCGGTAGGGAGAATAGGGAAGCCGAAGAAATGATGGCTATAGCCTGAAGTTATGCGGCCTGTGTACACCTGGAGATTGACCCTTATTTCGTTTTTCATAATGATGGTTATAAAGATGGTGGAAGTTACATAGCAGATAATTTTGCCAAAAAACAATATTTTGGGCTGCCCATGCTTCAATGGATTGGGCTTACTTATGACGAGAAGAATGCGACTGAAAAAGGAGCAACTCCTTATCCTGCCATGATTAAATGGTTACGGAATTAAAATAGTTTTTCTTTTTTCGTATAAAGATTATATTTACTACACTAATTAATAACCAACAAACTCAAAGAACATGGAAGGAACTATTGCTGAAATCCGCATGTTTGCCGGCAACTTTGCTCCCAGATTCTGGGCCTATTGCAACGGGCAAACAATGGCCATCAACACAAATCAGGCACTCTTTTCACTTTTAGGTACTACCTATGGGGGTAACGGCACTACAAATTTTAACCTCCCCAATATGCAAAGCAGAGTTGCAGTGGGTACCGGTGCCGGCCCGGGTCTTACTAATTATCAACTTGGCGAAATAACAGGTACGGAAACCAATACCATCGTGGCAGCCAATATACCGGCGCATACACATGCCATTACAGGTACTGCTAAAATGCTTACCACAACAGCAGCAGCCAATGCACCTGCTCCTGGCGGTAATTATTTTGCCAATGATGGCAGCGCCAAGTATAAAAATTCAGGTGGTGGTACCATGAAACCAGCTACGGTAGCCCTTTCATTGGGCTCCTCAGGGGGTACACCGGTTAATAACATAATGCCCTATACAGGTATCAGTTATATCATTTGCCAGATTGGTATTTTCCCATCAAGAAATTAATAAAAACATTAAAATTATACAATCATGGAAGGAACTATGGCAGAAATAAGAATGTTTGCAGGCAATTTTGCTCCGCAATCCTGGGCATTTTGCCAGGGACAGGTACAGGCTATCGCCGACAACCCAGCCCTGTTTGCCTTACTGGGCACTACTTTTGGTGGTGATGGGCAAACTACTTTTAACCTGCCTGACCTCAGGAGTCGGATACCTATCCACACCGGTACGGGTGCAGGGCTTTCCAATTACCAGTTGGGGCAACAGGGTGGCACAGAAAATAATACATTAACTGCAGCCAATGTTGGCGGTCATACACATACAGTAACCGGTAACGCAGGTATCCAGGTAAGCAGTGGTGAAGGTTTAACTCCGGTTGCTGTTAACAATTTTCCGGCAGGTAATGGTGATGCCATCTATTCCACTGCTACCGATAACAGTGTCATGGCCCCGGCTTCGCTAACCGGTATAACGGCAGCCCCGCAAACACCCAGTGGTAACAGTCCCATCACTAATGTACAACCCTACATTGGAATGAATTTTATTATTTGTCTGTTTGGTATTTTCCCCTCAAGAAATTAAAACTTATTAAACTTATATTATCATGGAAGGAACAATTGCAGAAATAAGAATGTTTGCAGGAAATTTTAGCCCACGAAACTGGGCCTTTTGCGCAAACCAAACATTATCTATTGCATCAAATACCGCACTGTTCTCACTTTTGGGTACTACCTATGGTGGCAATGGCCAAACTACATTTGCTTTACCCGATTTCAGGGGGAGAGTACCCGTTGGTACAGGTACTGGCCCGGGTCTTTCTAATTACCAATTAGGGCAATTAGGCGGTGTACAAACCAATACTATTTCCAATGCTAATTTTCCGTCACATACACATCCAATTACCGGCTCAATTACCATGAAAGGCAATGCTGCTACGGGTGATACCGATACCCAGGCAAATAGCTATCCTGCAGCACTTACAGGTACCAATATGTACTCAACTGTTAATAACGGCAGTGGTTTGGCAAACATGCAACTGGCACTTACAGGGGCCAGTGCAGGTTCAAGCATACCCGTAAATAATATACAACCGGTTATGGGTATGAATTATATCATTTGCCTGTTCGGGATTTTCCCGGCAAGAAATTAGTTTCTCTGCAAAAAGTTATGCTTACAATCGGAGTTTTGCTGCGGGGTCAACATATTCTTTTTACTATTTAAAGGAGTCGTTCAGAGCTTTCAACATATCCATTCATCAATTTCTTTCAATAGCTTAAGACACCACCAAACAGGTATGTTTACATTAGGAGTTCTTTTGCCGGGTTCAACCCTTTATCCTTCTATCGGTATAGATTTTTTGCAGGGTATTAAATCTTGCCTGCGGTTTAATAATTTCGGTGATGTTGATTACCAGGTTAACCTGATCAGCTACGGAATTAAAGATGATGAGATTTATGCGGCTGCCGAAAAGTTGATAGTAATCAGCAATGCAGATGTGGTGATTGCTTATGCAGGCGACTACCAGGCAGCTAAATTGGCGCCTTTATTTGCAGCAGCGGGTAAATTGCTAATCATCACCAATGCAGGTGCCAATTATCCCGAAACTTTTACTACACCGGTTACCCATACCATTTTTCATTCTCTCAATGATTGCTTATGCTGTTTTCTTACCGGTAAATATGCAGCCCGCCAGCAGGGAGGGCATGGCGCCATCATGGCCACTTCTTTTTTTGACGGGGGATATAAACATGCACATGCCATCAACAATGCATTTGTACTTTCCGGTGGAGAAATCAAGCACAATTTTGTAAGCCATTATAAAAAAGAAGAATTTAATACCGATACATTAACCGCATTTATAAAAGACAATCCGGATATCAGGAAAATACTGGCAGTGCTCAGTGGGGATATGGCCCGTTATTTTTATGAAAAGATGAATACTGTACAACTGGAATACGATCTGCAATGGTATGGCTCGCCCATGATGTTTGATAGCACCCCCGGTGATTTTGCAGAACCCAAACCTGCGGTACCCAACATAACAGGATATACAAACTGGGTGCCTGAACTGGATAATGAAGCTAACCATACATTCCTGCGATATTATAAAACGGAAAATGGAAAAGAAGCCAATTTTTTTTCTATGCAGGGATGGGAGAATGGTTTATTAATGATGACGTATTTACAGCAACGTAAAGAAGCAGACAATACAGAAGCAGCTATTGACCAACTGAAAAATAAAAAAATAAGCAGCCCCCGGGGTATTATCTTCTTAAATGAAAAAAGATTTGTTTTGGGGCCAGCCCATTTTGTAAAAGTAAGAGGCAACCTTCAGCTAACTGTGGAGGGAAGCATTATTGATTTATCGGAAGCATGGGAAGAAATGCTGGCACAAATACCCAATGAAGAATTTACATGCTGGAGAAATACCTATCTGTGCATATAAGTAACGATACCCGTATCATGATACTTTGCAATAATGAAATTGCAATTCCGGCTATGCAGCAGTTATTTATGAATGGTGTATTAAAAGCTGTTGTGGTCCCCGAAAAAAATACAGCTTTATATTCCCTGCTTCAACCAATGCTTGCCGGTACAGGTATAACGCTGTCAGTTGTAAATAAAAAAAATCTTGAAGCAATTGTCCGTTCCCTTGCCAGTATAAATAATATTACATCAGTTTGGTTAATGACCTTTTCCTATATCATCCCAAACTCTTTATTGTCGCTTCTTCCCGGTGCTTTTATTAATTTTCATTACTGAATACTTCCAAAATATCGTGGCTCTAATCCTATACTGGCGCAGATGCTGCAATACGAAACATACAGTGGTATTACTGTACATATCGTTGATGAAAATATTGATACAGGCCCCATTATTTTTCAACAAAAAATTTCTATTGAGGAAACAGATACATTTGGAATTCAATGCAGAAAATTGGGTATGCTGGGAGCTTCCATGGCTTTAAGGCTTCTGCAACTTTATCAATTAGGGCAAGTACTGCCATCTGCCCCACAGGATGAATCACAAGCCCGGTATTTTAAAAACCCGGTAGCAGATAACCTGATGATTAATTGGGAAAAAATGAGCAGCAATCAGGTTATACGGATGATTAATGCCTGCAATCCCTGGAATAAAGGAGCCGGTGCAGTGATACAAAATCAGGTTATTTGCTTAACGGCGGCTGAAATTACGACAGATATTATTGAAGATAAGCTAAACCCCGGAAGCATTGTTTTACTTAATGACAAAGAGGGATTGAAAATAGTCTGCTGCGACAATAAAATAATCAGGGTGAACATAATTTACCTTCCCGATGGGTTTTTCCCTGGTCATAAACTTTCTGCATATGGAATAAAACTAAAAGACAGATTTATTATGTAAAAATTGAAATATTAAATAACTTCATTCCGCCGCCTGTAAAAAACCCCAAACAAAAAATCTACTTATCCTGAGTTTAAATAAATTTATGAAAGGGATTTATACCAAATCTTAACTACCTCAAAATGAGAAAAATTTACCAACTCTTAGTTGCTGCTGTTATTTGTTTATTGGGAAGTAGTTCATCTTTTGCGCAAAATAACCTGGCAGCAGGCGATTTAGCCATTGTGAGTTACCAGTCAGATCCTGACCCAACAAATACGTTTAACCCGGCATTGCTGGAATTTGATGACCGGTTTTCTATGGTGGTGCTAAAGCCCGGCGGGCTTGCAGCCGGTACCGTAATTTATATTACCGACAGGGGATGGGACGGCCCCAACAACATCTGGCTTGATGAAGCTTACCCGCCATTTACCTTTGGTATAGGTAGCGAAGCCGTGATCAAATGGGTAGTACCGGCAGGAGGTATTATACAGGGAAAAGAAGTTTTCTTTATAGGCAAATATCATGATGAATTGCCTGCGGGGTCCGAGTATTATCAGTGGTTTGCCTATTCTGATGAAGCGGGAACTATTCCGCTTGGTGCCATAACAAACGAAACACCTATCGTTCCTACCGCTCTTCCTCCGCCTAATGGTTTTACTGATGGAATGAGCCTGTTTAATGCCGGCGATAATATTTTAATTTTTCAAACAGGCCCACCGGCTGGCCCCGCAACCAATTACAATGATGCCACACGAAGATTTATTACAGCAATACTTGCTAATATTCGTCCAACAAATGTAGGAACTCCTACCAGTTATGCAGCATGGGATGTAGCTCCCAATGTGCAGAACGAAAGCAGCATTCCTCCGGGTTTGGTAAACGGACAAACATGCTTTCTGATGTCACCGGGCCCTTTACCTCATCCAACATCACCGGTACCCGGAACGGTGGAACCCGATAACGGAAAATTCAGCAATTGTGCTTTATCCCTTGCTGGTACCTGTACGGCAGCACAAATGGCGGCTGTCATCTATAATATTACCAACTGGACATATCAAAATACGGTATTTGCTGTGGGTACTTCCAGCAGCCAGTGTACCTATAACATTCTATCAACTAATACAGCAACACTTAGTTCAGGTGTTGGTACAAATACCCAAACCGTCAATGTAGGTACTCCAATAACCAATATTACATATAATACAACAAGTGCCACAGGTGCTACTTTTAGTGGCCTGCCTACAGGTGTAACGGGTAACTGGGCATCTAATGTGGTAACTATCAGCGGAACACCTACTACAGCAGTTGGTTCACCATTCAATTACACTGTTACATTAACAGGCGGATGTGCCGGAACAAACCCAACAGGTACTATTACAGTAACCTGTCCAACAATTACAGTTACAAACCCCGGTGTAACAACAGGTACAATCAATTCATTTTTCAGCCAGACTTTTACTGCTACAGGTGGTACAGGTCCTTATACATTTACAACAGTTAGCCCATTACCTGCTGGTATAACATTATCAACTGCGGGAATATTAAGCGGCACACCAACTGCAAGCGGTACTTTCAATATTGTAGTTACTGCAACAGATGCTAATCTTTGTGCAGGAAACGGGGCAAACTATCCGTTGGTAATTAATACCTGCGGAGCAACTGCTATTGCTACCCCCTCTTCTCAAACTATTTGTTCGGGTACAGCAATTACAACCATTGTATTTACCGGAACAGGAACAACATTTAACTGGACAAGAGATAATACAGTTGCTGTAACCGGCATTGCTGCAAGTGGCAGCGGTAACATCAGTGGAACATTAACGAATACTACCGCCGCACCTGTAACAGTAACATTTACTATTACACCAAATGATGGTACCTGTAATGGTGCCCCTATAACAGCTACAGTAGTAGTAATTCCAATCCCTACTGTAAACACGGTAGCTAATCAAACTATTTGTAACAATACTGCTACTACCGCTGTAAACTTTACCGGGGCAGTAAGCGGTACTACTTATAATTGGACAAATGACAATGCGACTATTGGTCTTGCCGCAAGCGGAATTGGCGATATAGCATCGTTTACTGCAACAAACCCTGGCATCGCCCCTGTTGTAGCAACAGTAACTGTAACACCTGTTACAACTGCGAGTTCACTACCTACACCAGAAGTCCTTTATTATAAGTTTGAAGGAAGTGGTACATCAGTTCCTAACCTTGCCAGTGCACCTCCTCCGGGTACTGCTAACGCCACTATTATGGGAGGTGTTACTCAAGGAGGTTCTGCTATTTGCGGTGGCACATTAATAGGTACTGGTGTTTCCAGTACAACTGATTTTTTAAATACCAACTGGGCACCAAATTTAGGGACAGCTTCCTGGACTATTTCTTTTAAATCAGAGAATATTACGCCGTCGGCTACGCTGTTTTATATTTTTGGAGATATAAACACTACCAGCTTCCGTTGTTTTACCAATGGTGTTGCCGGGGCAAATAATTGGATATTAAGAGGTGCCGGACTAACAGATATATTAATAAGTGGCGGTGCTACAGTAGCCCCTCATACCAATACCTTTGTTTATGATGCTACATTAAACAATGTGAAGGCTTACCTTGACGGTGTACTGGTAAATACAGTAGCCCAGACAGCCCCAAATATTACTGGTACTGGTCCATTTAAAGTGATGGGATATAGTACTAATGTAGGGTCTCCATTAAATGGCCATTTAGATGAATACCGTATCTATAGCCGGGCCCTTACTGCTACTGAGGTTGCGAGTATAGCGGCTTGTCCAACTTCTGGCCCTGCCTGTACTGGTACACCTACTACTTATACTTATACTGTTAATCCTAATAATACAGTAAACTTAACTTCTGCTTCTGGTACAGATGCACAAACGGTTCCTGTTAATACACCTATAACCAATATTACTTATGCAACTACAGGTGCTACCGGAGCAACTGTTACCGGTTTGCCAGCAGGTGTAACAGGTGCTTGGGCTGCCAATGTGGTAACTATAATGGGTTCGCCTACAACAATAGTGGGTTCGCCATTTACTTATACAGTAACGCTTACCGGTGGTTGTGGTACAGTTACTGCAACTGGTACTTTAACAGTAATTCCTTGTACAATACCCACTATTACCTGTCCTGGAAATATTAGTTTGAACAATACCACCGGCCAATGCAGCAGGGTGGTAACTTATACTACAACTGCCACTGGTACACCTGCACCTACTCTCACCTACAGCTTTACCGGGGCTACAATTGCATCCGGTAGCGGCGATGGCAGTGGCTCTTTGTTTAATGTGGGGGTCACTAACGTTTCAGTTACTGCTACTAATGCCTGCGGTTCTCCTTCCTGTTCATTTAGTGTAACCATTACCGATAATCAACCGCCAACTATAACATGTCCCGGCCCTGTAACGGTAAGTTGTGTTTCGGCAGTGCCTGCGGTAAACATTGCATCCGTAACCGGAGTTAGCGATAATTGTGCCGGTTTAGTTACAGTAACTCATATGGGTGATGTAATAAGCGGACAAACTTGTGCCAACAGATATACAATTACCAGAACATACAGGGCAACAGATGCGGCAACCAACTTTACAGAGTGTACCCAAATCATTACAGTAAACGACCAGACACCACCGGTATTAACCTGCCCTGCGGCGATAACAGTTAGCTGTGCGGCAGCTGTACCTGCTGTAAACGTAGCAGCAGTAACAGGAGTTAGTGATAATTGCGGCGGTACAGTAACTGTAACTTTTATAGGCGATGTAATTAGTGCACAAACCTGTGCTAATAGATTTACAATAACCAGAACTTATCGTGCAACAGATGTGTGTGGCAACTTTGCTGAGTGTACACAAATCATAACTGTTAATGATGTAACGCCACCAACGTTGACCTGCCCCGCAGCAGTTACCGTTAGTTGTGCTTCGGCAGTGCCTGCGGTAAACATTGCAGCCGTAACAGGAGTTAGTGATAATTGCGGCGGTGCAGTAACCGTAACTTTTATAGGCGATGTAATAAGTGCACAAACTTGTGCTAACAGATTTACAATAACCAGAACTTACCGTGCAACAGATGTGTGTGGCAACTTTGCTGAGTGTACACAAATCATAACGGTAAATGATATCACACCACCAGTAATGACTTGTCCGGCAGCAGTGACGGTTAGTTGTGCAGCAGCAGTGCCTGCAGTAAACATTGCAGCAGTAACCGGAGTTAGCGACAACTGTGCCGGTGTAGTAACCATCACACATATTGGTGATGTAATAAGCGGACAAACCTGTGCCAACCGTTTTACTGTTACAAGAACATACAGAGCCACCGATGTGTGTGGCAACTTTGCTGAGTGTACACAAATCATAACGGTAAATGATATCACACCACCGGTGATGACTTGTCCTGCGGCAGTGACGGTTAGTTGTGCAGCAGCAGTGCCTGCGGTAAACATTGCATCCGTAACCGGAGTTAGCGATAATTGCGCCGGTGTAGTAACCATCACACATATTGGTGATGTAATAAGCGGACAAACCTGTGCCAACCGTTTTACTGTTACAAGAACTTACAGAGCCACCGATGTGTGTGGCAACTTTGCTGAGTGTACACAAATCATCACGGTAAATGATATCACAGCACCAGTAATTACCTGCTCTCCTAATCTTACTGCTGTTACACCTGTTGGTTTCTGTACAGCAGTGGTGAACTTTACCATAACAGCTACCGATAATTGTGCCGGTGCTGTAACAATTGTCAGCTCACCTGCTTCGGGTACTGCCTTCCCCATTGGAACAACAACAGTAACTTCAACAGCAACGGATGTTTGTGGCAACAGCTCGAGCTGCACCTTTACGGTAACCGTAACAGACGGTCAGTTACCAACAATAACAGCACAGCCGGTAAACAGAACAGTATGTGCTGGTAGCAGTGCTACTTTCAATGTAACAGCGGTCACCACCCCGAATGCTGGTGGACCGATAGCTTACCAGTGGCAGCAGTGGAATGGCAGTGCCTGGGTGAATGTAACCACCGGAACAGGAGCCACAACATCGGCGTTAACGCTTACTAATGTGTCTAACCTGCCACAGAACACCAATACGTTCCGGGTTGTATTAACTGGTTTATGTTCAATAGTTAACTCCAATGCCGCAACATTATATGTTAACCCATTACCAACGATATCGCTTGCTGCATCTATACCACCAAACCTGTTACCAGGCCAGACGCTTAGCATAACAGCAACAGTGAATCCGGGAGGAGGCAGTTTTGTATGGTTTAAAAATGGAGTAGTGGTACCGGGTGTTACGGGAGCAGTATTGTCAGGCTTAACCGTAGATAATTTAGGTACATATAAAGTGGTATACACAGATCCGAATGGATGTGTATCAACATCAGCTGATGTTACCTTAACTGGTCAGCCATCGAACAACCTGTATGTGTATCCGAATCCGAATACGGGAGTGTTCCAGGTGCGGTTCTACAATACAGTGAATGAAGCGGCCTCCGTAATTATTTATAATGAAAGAGGACAAAGGGGGTATGTACAGAAATTCACAACCGGCACGCCTTATTCAAGTATTAACATAGACATCAGCCGCTCACCGGCAGGTATTTACATTGTAGAAGTAGTGAATGCAGCGGGCAAGCGGATAGCAGCGAAGAGAATAGTGAAGCAACTTTGATAGGATAATAAATTGTCCGATAATTAAAAGCCAACGTCTCGTTTCAAACGAGATGTTGGCTTTTTTAGTACTTATTTTTTAATAAAACGCACCATGGCACTGCTTCCTTCTGTGCTAGATAAGTATGCATCGTAACGCTTATCGCCAACAATGGCAAGCATGTAAGAAGTGTTAGGAGGAATAGTCCCCAAATTTTCTGCCACCATTATCAACTCGTTGGTTTCATTAAGATCGCTGATGGAAAATTTAATAGTGTATGCATAACCGTTAAGTCGGATATGCTGAAATAAAAGTTTATCATTTAGAAAAAGTGAAATAGAATCACCGTCAATTTCAGCATTATCATAAAAACGAAGTTCTACGGAATCACCACTTAAGGGAATTTCTTTTGTCAACACTTTTTTACGACTTACAAATTTTTCTTCAATGGTCGGGGCTTTTACTGGTGGTGTAATAATAACAACAGGTTTCGGTTCTTCTTTTGGTATTTCTGTTTTAAGAACTGGGGTCGTCTCCTTTTTTTCAATAACAAGTGGTGGAGAAATCATTATTGGCTTTTCTACAGCAATAGTTTTTACCGGCTCTTCTGTAGCAACAGGTTGCTGTGCAATGCCCGAAATACTATCAATAATATCAGGGTCATTTGCCCCTACTGTATAATTGTCAATTACAAAATCCCATTCATCTTCAAATTCCGGATTTCCTGTTTTATCCAGGTGTACTTCTCCGGTGGGTTTTGTATCATTTTCTTTTTTTGCCACTTTACCATCCAGCATCATTTTGCCACCGCCGGGGCAATTAAAATCTGCTCTTGATAACATAGGAATTTTTCCGGGCACAGTTATACTGAACCTGACAGATTTTTCTTCCAGTAACCGGTCGTCCCACCATAGGGCACTGTTATTCTTGGGATCAAAATATCCTTTAATACTATACCGCCGATAATTGCCAGCTGATTCATAATAATAAGAAGTGCCGGTAAGGCTGTCGCCATTTTGAATAATTTTTACCTCCACTTTTTGCCGGTTAATTTTTCCATGCCAGGTGCCGGTAATCATCTGTGCATTCAAAATGGCAGGCAAAAAAAGCATAACAAGAATAAAAAAAGAAAATAAACGGAGAGATGGTGGGGATTGCATTATCGTACAGACTTATTAAACCACTTAACGGTTGT
>JAYURR010000143.1:0-3947 GCA_043756605.1 Chitinophagaceae bacterium | reverse complement strand
TCATAATATTCATTACGATATGGGTATTGTTAGACAATACATAAACACTTTTCAATTAGAAGGTGGCTCATTAGTCTTTCATTTGTTTGAGCGTGTCGATTAGCCTTGCAGCCAACGGTGGGTATGTGGCGAAGTTGCGGTATTTGAAAGGCCGCAGATTAGCCAACAGGCGCAGCCGGGTAAAGAACAAATGCCCAGGTATTGAATATTTTATACACCGCCACCGGTTGGGCCATTTAGTTACAGCAGCGGAGTATAAAATGAAATTTAAAATAAAAAAACAAACAACATGGGCACAGCAATAGATTCAATCTTTAAACTCGCCAAAGAGATTGATAAATTACAGGAAGAAAATACCAGGCTAAAGGAATACCTGGCCTTTACCCGGTTTTTTAGTTACTTAAGGTATCTGGCTCCAGTTGTGCAGCGTTCGCCAAAACAAATACTTTCATCCATCAATCGGCTGGAGCTTACCGAGGTTTACGATAGAGTTTGCCGGGATAGTTTTGATGATGCATGCTGGACAAATGAATGTGAACTAAACATCAGGAAAAATGACGGCGGCCAATTTTGTAATGTTACCGATTTTGATGAATTTATTATTTTTTTGCAAAGTTTAAAATAATGCTACCAAAAACCCCCTTCACCATTTACCGGCAATACCTGCAAACGCTCAGCGAAATTATTTTTCCGCAGATAATTATTTTCAAAAATTCGGCGTTGGTGCATGCAAAAAGTTTTGGAGAAACCAGCCCGGAGTTTTTAAACGCACTGGTGATCAGCACACACGTTAACAGTTTAACAGTGTATTTTAAAAAGCGATTGCTGGAGACAATTAAGCCAACTATCACCATGCAGTTAACCGATGCAGAAATTGTAGTGCTGTATAAAATTTTAATGCATCACCCTATCACGGGCGATAAAGTTTACCTGAACATTGTGCGGCAGGATTTTATAAACCGCCTTCACGAAAAAATATTTATGATAGCCGGGCTTACAACAGTTGCCAGATAAATTTAATTTTATAAAATGAAAAAAATCATTCCAAAAGCTAAAGATCTTCAAGACGAAATTAAAACCGGTGATCGGGTATTAAATATTTTTCCTTCGTTGAATAAACTTTTAGATGGTCTTGTAAAAGAACATCCAGAAACATCGGCTTTAAAAAAAATATTTGCAGCCCGGTTATTTGATTTTGCTATGAACATAACTTTTCCAAAAAAGAAAAAACGTAATAAGAAATAAAAATATTTCTTACATTTACTCCATCAAAACAGGTGGCACTGTGCAATTAAAAAGCATACACCTGTTTTTTTATGCCCCAAAACAAACGCCCTGCATGGGTAAATAGGCTGCTAAAATGGTTTGAAACAAACGCTTTAGCTATTTTCTCTAACACCATGATTATTGTGGCTGTATTCTGCCTGTATAATTTCTGTATAGGCCTACCCCACTCAAAACACAAAAGCCCCTGCTGTATTTGCCACGCAGCCTGTTTACAATCATTTTTACTGCTGCACTTGCTGCCAAGCTTCCGCCATCTCCCCATTTTTAATAAAACTTCCCCATTACATGCAACCACAACCGCATCGCCTGGTAATTTATGCCAGCGATATCCGCCAGCTTACCGGCTGCAGTAAAACCAGCAGCCAACGGCAAATACGAAACATCAAAACAAAAATTGGTAAACAGGCTCATCAGTATTTAACTATTGAAGAGTACTGCACAGATATGGGCCTCAACTACAATAAAACTTTACAACAACTAAAACTAATTAGTAATTAAAAATGAACGGACTGCTGCAATATTTAATATGGAAAGAAGTAGTTGAATACAAAATTTACAAAAATCATAAAAAATTAAAGTTAAACATGCTCCCAAAAAAATACTTCCTCTCCTTTGTAAAAGTTATTGGCCTGCGTAAAGGCAATGTGGTTTTGTTTATGTATCGCAAAAATAAAAAGTGGCTGCTTACCCATCGCCTGCGCGAAGCTGAGCGCCTAACCATTTTTCAGCTAAAATGGCATTACTTTTTGTTTAAATTATTTCGCAAACGCAATAAAAAATTTTTCGGTTACCTGCACCCGCATGGCACCGTTGTAAAAAATAAACTGCTGTAACCGGTGCCAAAAACACCAAAAACACCAAAAGAACCATTTGGTGCAGCTTTTAACCGCCGCCTTTGCTTTCATGCTAATTTTCTATTCAAATCAGCACTAAGTGAAAAAAGGCGGTTTAATTTTTGGCGGTATTATCTTACTCGGTTTATGGGCCAGTTACCGTGCCTGGAACATTAAAGAATCCATCAACTATTTTCAATACGGCATCACCGGCTTAAAATTTAATTTCTCAAATGTTTTTAGCCCAGTTATTACTTTCGGCCTGCAGGTTTACAACCCCAATAAAACATCAGTACCAATTAATCAATGTTTTGGTACCATCATGTACAAGCAGCAGCAGGTTGCCACCTTCATCACCACAAATCAAATAAACATCAACGGGCAAGAGACTGTAACCATACCCATCAGTGCCAGGGTATCGGCCTTAAATGTTATCACATCGCTGTTACGCAAAAGCGGCAGCAGCAATCTGGATATAGCCGGCATGATAAAAACTTCTCTTTTCGATTTTCCCATTTCCAAACAAATACCATTAAAAGTTTAATAATGAGCAAATTATTTCAGCCCATAGCAGAAAGTCACGATCCTATAAACCGCATTGTGTTTTTATGCAAAGATGCAAACGGCCTGTATGTGTACAAGCCTGCCAACGGTTTCCGCAGCCGCCACTTTGAAGAAAAAACACCGGCTTTGGAAAATTGTTTTAACCGCCAGGCAAGCTGTGGGCATGTTCACGCTTTTTATGAGGAAAACGAAGGCCCTTTAAATGGGGAAGAATATCCGCTGGTGGATGATGAGGAACCAGTTATTGAAGAACCAGTTGTTAAAAGCCTGTTGTAAAATCCACAAAACCAAAGGTTAAGAATGCTGCTGCAGCACCAAAAACAGTAAGTAAAAAAAGTGCGGGTAAAACAAAAGCAGCTAAGAAAAAAACAGCTAAAAAATAATCCGGTGCATGCGCTACAGTACAGAGTTTATAAAAAGTCCTCGGCATCACACCGATGAAATGAGGCACAAAAACGGCAACACCGCCGATATTATTGAAACGGTTTTATATGCCGATAAAAACTCGGCCTACTATACAACAGCGTTTGCACCCACGCTAAAAGGCGCAAAGATCATTGATACATGCCGCAACATCTGGCAGTTTGTAAAATCACAAATTCCTTATGTTTTGGATAAGCAGGGTTACCAATGGGTTAAAAGCCCCGGCCGTTTGTGGGCAGAGAAAGCAGGCGACTGCAAAAGCTTTTCTGTTTTTGTTGGTAGCTGTTTACAAAACCTGGGCATACCACACGGCTTTAGGTTTACCAGCTATAAACCCGGTAGCCGCACTGCAACGCATGTTTATGTTTATGTACCGCAGTCAGGCGGTAGAGAAATTATAATAGATGCTGTTTGGGATGGCCCATTCAACACCGAAAAAAATTATTGCTTTAAACAGGATATTATGAGCGAAGTACATTATTTAGGCGAGGTTAACGAGGTTGATGAACTGGGCCGCATGAGCAAAAGCAAAAAAAGATCTTTAGCTCATCACTTGTTATTTCCATCACCATCAGCGCAAATTTTCCGTAAAGTATTTGGCAAAAACAAAAAAAAGCGTGGCGGCCCGCAACTTATACAGCTGCCTTTTCCGCAGGGTGGTGCAGTGCCGGTACCAGCCACTATTTACACAGCCCCGGTACCCTTTCCACAATATGCAGCAATGCCTGCACCACCGCCACCTGTTTTAATAACCCCGGCAATGGATGTTTTGCAAACACCGGTATCAACACCCATACTATCTACTCCGCCGCAACCGGTAATACCAGCCCAGCCACGCTT
>JAYURR010000142.1:0-11502 GCA_043756605.1 Chitinophagaceae bacterium | reverse complement strand
AACATTTACATTGTTCCTTCTGCGGTCGCAGCCGGGATGAGGTTAAAATATTAATAGCGGGGCAAGAGGGGCATATTTGCGAAAATTGTGTTGAACATGCACAAGATATCATTGGCCAGGAGTTATTGATTTCCCCCGAAAAAAAAATCACTAATGCCGCAGGAAAGCTAACGGTAAAAAAACCAATTGAAATAAAAAAGTTTTTAGATGAATACGTAATTGGCCAGGATGATGCAAAAAAAATACTGGCAGTGGCTGTTTACAATCATTACAAAAGACTTAACCAAAAAATTGAGAACGATGTAGAGATTGAAAAAAGCAATATCATTATGGTTGGCGAAACCGGTACCGGTAAAACCCTGCTGGCAAAATCTATTGCCCGTATGCTCAACGTGCCTTTTGCCATTGTAGATGCTACCGTTTTTACCGAAGCCGGTTATGTGGGCGAAGATGTAGAAAGTATGCTTAGCCGTTTATTACAGGCCTGCAATTACGATGTGCCTGCGGCAGAAAAAGGAATTGTATTTATTGATGAAATTGATAAGATAGCCCGTAAAAGCGATAACCCATCTATTACCCGTGATGTTAGTGGCGAAGGTGTGCAACAGGGATTATTGAAATTGTTGGAAGGTACCGAAGTGCTGGTGCCACCACAGGGCGGACGTAAACATCCTGAACAAAAACTAATAAAAGTAAACACACAAAACATCCTCTTTATTTGTGGCGGTGCTTTTGATGGGGTTGATAAAATTATTGCACGCCGTGTAAATACAAACGCCATTGGCTTTAATGTAAATAAAGAATTGCAGGAGTATCAGCAGGATAATCTGTTGCATTTTGTAAATGCGGTTGACCTTAAACATTTTGGTTTGATACCCGAATTGCTTGGCCGTTTACCGGTTGTAACTTACCTTAATCCGTTAGATGCAGAAACACTCCGCAGCATTTTAACCGAGCCAAAAAATGCATTGATAAAACAGTTTACCCGCTTATTTGAAATAGAAGGCATTGCACTTAAATTTGAGCCCGCTGTTTTTGATTTTATGGTTACCAAAGCCCTGGAATACAAGCTGGGTGCCCGTGGCCTGCGCAGCATCTGCGAAAGCATACTTACCGATGCCATGTTTGAATTACCATCGCAAAAATTAAAAGAGTTTGAAGTTACGCTTGAATATGCCCAACGCAAATTTGGCAGCAGCAAGTTGAGTATGTTGAAGGTGGCGTAGTGCACATGGTCTGACGACCTCGTCTGACCAGGTGCACTACGCCAACTCGTGTAACCTGTAACAACTACACGCTCACTCGCCTTACAATACAAGATTGAACAATTGAAAACTAATAATGTATTGCGTATTAAAACTATTGCTACAATAATTATTTGCTTTTATTCAGGGTTGAGTTTTTCTCAAAGTAAAAAATTGCTGCACAGTTTTGAACAGCATTTCCGAAGCACACCAGATCCAGGATTGAATGGCATATGTTATTGGTATGGCGAAAAGAAAGAGGATTACACTATCAACTTATTTTCAGATTCTACTTTTACAATTACATACTTCTACACAGCAACCGGCAATTACTACCGCAATTATAAAACAATTGAAATTGCTACCGGTAGTTTCTATAATAAAGGTGGAATTATTTACTTAATCAGGAATAGCTCAGTTTTCTCAAATTCGTCGTTCTCTCTTCGTGAAATAAACCTTGGTATTTCGGCACCAAAGAAATTGGAACAAATGCTTGCTCTTGGTGTTCCTGCGAAAATTGAATATTCCGATAATAGTCTTGCGCTTTATAGTACAGGAGAATGGTCTATGATTTTTATGAAAAAAATAGCTGAGATTTAATAGCCCATAGATTAATATCTGATTAATTTATCACCTCACAATCAAAACCTCCCCCTTTATCACCGGCAAATTATTTTTCCGGTCAATCACATAAACATAAACACCAGCTGCTGCTTTTTTGCCTTTGTAAGTACCATCCCAATAATCAGTTGCGCCGTTTGATGCAAAAACAAGTTCTCCCAAACGGTTAAACACCAAAACTTTCGCCTGCGGATAAGCTGCCAGTGCTTTAATTTCCCACCTGTCATTATTGCCGTTGCCATCCGGTGTAAAAGCATTCGGTATAAAAAGATCGTTGTAAACTTTTACTAACACAGTATCGGTTGCTACACCGCAGCCTATACCAGATACTGCATGCAATGTGTAGGCAATATCCCTGTTAGGCATTGTTGTGGGGCGAATAATCAGAGGGTTATTCAAAAAATCAACCGGGGTCCAAAAAAAAGTTATGTTGGCGGTATCCAATGTAGCATTTATTACAGCCGATTGTCCGTTTATCAAAACAATATCCTGTCCCGCATTTACAACAGGGGTTTTAAAAACAGTTATTTTAACTGCTAACGAATCGGTACAGCCATTGGCAGCGGTTGCAGTTACAGTGTAGGTACTGGTTGTTACTGGTTTTGCATAAGTTAATGCAGCGTTTGGGTTGGTTAAGCCGGTAACGGGTATCCATAAATAATTTGCAGCACCACTGGCTGTTAACAAAACAGAATCACCATTGCATAAAGATGCTGATTTAGGAAAAACATCTATGGCCGGTTTTGATAAAACACTTACTGTTGTTGATGCTGTGTTAATGCAACCAAACTGATCTTTTACGGTTGCAATATAATTTCCTGCACTATTTATTGCAGCGGTAAAAACCGGGTTTTGTACGTTGGATGTATAACCCCCAGGGCCCGCCCATGTATAATTTGCACCACCACTTGCAGTAAGGTTTACAGCTTTGCCCTCGCAAACCGGGCTATTGCTGCCGGCTGTTGCAACCGGTAAATCGTGAATGGTAATAGTGGTAACATTAGATGCTACCCTGCAATTGATATTTGCAATATTACCGGCTTCGGCAACCGTTAAACGGTATTTGTAAATGCCAATTACAGTACCGGTAAAAGTGTAACTGTTGGTAGTGGCTCCTGCAATATCTGTCCAGGTTATGCCATTATCTGTACTTAGCTGCCATTGTAAAGCAGGGTTGGTATAGCCGCTGCTTACCACGGCACTAAGTGGGGTAGTGGTGCTGCTGCCGGTGCAAATATCTACATTGGTTTGGGTTGTGTTTAATACCGAAGTAGTAACTTTTGGGCCACATGGCTTAAATGCAATATCATCCAATGCCAGATCGTTTCCGCAGCCGCCGGGGCCATTGTTTCTGATGCGGATTACTACACTTGGAGTGGCTGCCGGGGTAGTAAAAAATAATCCATACTGGTTCCAGATAGGGCTGGCAGTTTCGGTAATGTTTCCGGTTGTGTAAGTGCCCAACACAGTGCCGGCAGGCGTTTCAATTTTAAAAACAAGGTTGGGCCTTGTTGGTGTGGGCTGGCAGGCACTTGTTTTTAAAACATTAACAACCCAGGCAGTAAACTCATAAGTTGTGTTTGCACACAGGCCGGTAATAGTATCTACAAAAAAATCGGAAGGTGTTATAGATGCATTTACCAGCATCATATATCCGTTTACATCATTTGGTGTATGATCTTCGGGTAAATTATGCCAGCTATTGCTGAAACAATTGCTGGTACTATTGATGATGGTGTAACTGCCATCGTTGGGGCAATCGCCTGCTGTGTATAAATAAGTTGTTTGCGATGCCGGTAAAGCAGCACCAATACCTGTACCGGCACCAAAATTTATACTTACCACTGCATCGCCAAGCGATCCGGTACAAACCTGAGCATTTAATTGGGTTAACACACCCAGAAAAAATATAAATAAATAAGTGAAACGTACGCTTGTTTTCATCAATAGGGTAAAATTAGTTTTTCTGCGCCTAAATAGTTTCACAGCATAGTAAAAGATAAAAATTTTTTTTGCTATCTCAATTTTAAATAAAACCAATTCATTTTAGGTGGTTGGCTTATTTCATTTTATTTTTACAGGGTTGCAAAACTACGCTTTAAACAAAGCTGCCAATTGGTATGCCGTACAAGTGAGTGACACAACGATGTTAAATTGAAAACCAAATGCTTGTCCCCAAAAAAATAAAATTACCGGCCAGGCAAATCTAAAATCGTAAATCTAAAATCATAAATTTAAAATGGTAGATGTTATTCTTGGTATGCAATGGGGCGATGAAGGCAAAGGTAAAATTGTAGATTATTTTGCTAAAAATTACGATGTGATTGCCCGTTTTCAGGGCGGCCCAAATGCGGGGCATACGTTGTATGTTGATGGAAAAAAAATTGTGCTGCACCAGATACCCAGTGGTATTTTTCATGAAGATAAAGTGAACCTGATTGGTAACGGCGTGGTGCTGGATGCCATTACACTAAAAAGAGAATGTGATAATGTAGCAGCTTTTGGAGTTGATTATAAAAAGAACCTGTTTATAAGCGAACGTGCACACCTTATTTTGCCTACACACCGTGCGTTGGATAAAGCCAGCGAACAAAGCAAAGGCAACGAAAAAATTGGAAGCACACTAAAAGGTATTGGTCCGGCTTATATGGATAAAACAGGGCGAAATGGTTTGCGTGTTGGTAATTTATTAGATAAAAGTTTTACTACCGATTATATTAAGCTTCGCATGAAACACCAGCGCCTGCTGGATAATTTTAATTTTCAGGAAGATATTAATGCCTGGGAAGAAGAGTTTTTTGAAGCCATGGAATTTTTACGTGAGTTTAAAATTGTAAACGGCGAATATTTTATAAACGAAAAAATACAAAAGGGTCAGCGTGTGTTGGCCGAAGGTGCACAGGGAAGCATGCTGGATGTGGATTTTGGAACATTCCCTTTTGTTACAAGCAGCAATACCATATCAGCAGGTGTGTGTACCGGTTTGGGTATAGCACCACAAAAAATCAAGGAGGTTTTTGGAATTTCTAAAGCGTATTGCACACGGGTGGGCAGCGGACCTTTCCCTACTGAATTGCTGGATGAAACCGGTGAGCAGCTACGCAAAACCGGCAACGAGTTTGGCAGCACTACAGGCCGCCCACGCCGCTGTGGCTGGATTGACCTGGTGGCCCTGCAGTTTGCCTGCATGATTAACGGGGTTACACAAATTATTATGACCAAGGCCGATATACTGGATGAACTGGAAGAACTAAAGGTTTGCAATGGTTATATCATTAATGGCAAGCCTGTTGATTACGTACCTTTTCAAATGAACAAGGTAGATATTGAACCGGTGTATAAAACCTTTGCCGGCTGGAAAAAAGACATTACAGCCATTACTGAATTTGATGCACTGCCGGCAGAAATGAAGACCTATATTGATTATCTGAATAAATTTTTAGGCGTACCGGTAAAGTATATCAGCAACGGGCCAGGTAGGGATCAACTGGTGGTTGCATAAAAAAATTAAAAAAATGTTGGATTATATTTGGCTATGTAAAACAGATTTGGAAATTTTACAGTACTAATTGAAAAAGACTTATGAAATTATTAATTGACGACACAATGACAACAACAACTACAGCAGGTTTTGCTGCAGTTATTAAAGCGGCCAAAAAAGCGGCTAAACCAAAAGATGATGACGATGATGATGACGATCTGGACGACGACGATGATGATGCTCCGGCTCCAAAGAAAAAAGCTGCCACTAAGAAAAAGGGTGCTGATGATGACGATGATGAGGACGATGTAGAAAAAGAAGATGATTGGGATAAGGCAGAGGATGACGATGATTGGGATCCGGATTTTGATGAATTTGATGTGCCAAAATCGGTTGGTAAAAAAGCCGCCATAAAAAAGCCAGGTAAGGGTAAAGATGAAGATGATGATTTTAAGGCAGATGACGAATTTAACGACCTGGGGCTGGATGATGATTTTGATGATAATGACGATGACGACGATTTTTAGTACAATAGTAGAAACAGGAAAAATTAATAAGTGAAAAAAAGTATTACTTTTTCTGTTAGCAACTTTAATATTTTTAAAATACAAATGTTGAACTGGGTAAACCGGTTCAACATTTTTTGTTTGTTGGATAACCAACATTACGATTTTAGTAAAGCAGCATTTGAGTGCCTGGTGGCAGCAGGTTGTAAAACAAATGTGGAAGTGCAGGCCGGCAAAGCATTTGAAGCGTTGCGATCTTTTTATGCAGCCAATACAAACGAATGGCTGTTTGGCCATTTGGGTTACGATATTAAAAACGAAACAGAAAAATTAAGCTCTGCCAATGCCGATGGTATTGGTTTTAGCGATCTTCATTTTTTTGTGCCTGAGATTGTGGTGGAGTTAAATAACACCGAGGTAAAAATACATTGTGATGGCGATGCACAACTTATTTTTGATGCGATACTCAACTGCCCAACCACAATTGCCGAAACTGTAAAACAATCAATTGTTGTAAAGCATAAAATAGAAAGAGAAAATTATATTGCGATTATTGAAAAACTACGGCAACATATTTTGCGTGGCGATTGCTACGAAATAAATTTTTGCCAGGAGTTTTTTGCAACCGCTGCAGCTATTGATCCTTTATTTATTTACAACCGCCTTATTCAACTTTCGCCCAATCCTTTTTCAGTATTTTATAAATTGAACAGTCGTTATTGCATGTGTGCCAGTCCGGAGCGGTATTTAAAAAATGAAGGCAACAAAATCATTTCTCAACCCATAAAAGGCACCAGCAAAAGAAATTTACACAATGCTGCAGAAGATGCAAAAGCTAAAAATTATTTAGTTGAAAGTGAAAAAGAAAAGAGTGAAAACGTAATGGTGGTTGATTTGGTGCGTAACGATTTAAGCAGAATTTGTAAACCGGGTTCAGTAAAAGTAGATGAACTGTTTGCAGTGTATAGCTTTCCGCAGGTACACCAGATGATAAGCACGGTAAGCGGTGAGTTAGAAGATGATTTAAATTGGATTGATTGCATTGAAGCCACATTCCCCATGGGTTCTATGACAGGGGCTCCCAAAAAAAAGGTGATGGAATTAATTGAGCAATACGAGCAAACTAAAAGGGGTTTATTTTCCGGTGCCATCGGTTATGTAAAGCCCGGCGGAAGCTTTGATTTTAATGTGGTGATACGCAGCATACTTTACAATAGAACCGATAAATATCTTTCCTTCCAGGCTGGTGGTGGTATTACTTACAACAGCGATTCGGCGTTGGAGTATGAAGAGAGCCTTTTAAAGGTGAGGGCGATGATGAAGGTGTTGGAGTAGGGTGGGTCACCCCAAAAAGGGTGACTCACCAAGGTAGTTTACCAGTTGCTTTATCAAGCGGCTTTAATGCGTTGAGCCACCCTTTTGGGGTGCCCCAGCGTTTGCGAAAGTTATTATAAAAGTTTACAGAAATATTACCTGCCGCTTCTCTTTTTTGATTTTTTTGGAGCAGGATACCTGGTAGATTGATTTGCCGGTGGCTCAGGATTATCGCCCAGCAAAAGCTGTACGCATTCATTGAGTATAACGTATTTATTTGCAATAAACAGTTGCATTTTATCTGAAGGCAAACGCAGATCGTAATTGCCATTGATGCTCATCATATTGTCAAAATCGGGATTATAACGGTTAAAAGTTACAATATCCATAGAGAGATTTTTTGAAATTATCAGCGAATTGAATTTGCCGCTTATAGTTTGGGTAGATGCAAATTCTTTTTCTTCATCGCTTAAGTTTGGTTTAATATCATAAGGGTTTGCGCCGCCACCCATTTGTATGCCGGGATTGAAAGATCCGCCGGTACCTTGTGTGGTAACTCCGCCGCCACCTTCCATTACATAATGGGTGGCAATAAATTTCTTAACATAGTTTCTGCTTTCGCCGGGCAGGTAATATTGCAGGCTCCAGAAATTTTTGCTGCCGCTGTTACGTATGGCTTTGTTTACATTGCCCAAACCTCCGTTGTAACTGGCCAATACCAATAACCAATCGTGATAAACTTTATAGGAGTTTAATAGATATCTGGCGGCAGCATGCGTGCTTTTTATATAATCACGTCTTTCATCAACATAGCCATTTACAACCAAACCATATTGCCTGGCGGTGGCAGGCATAAACTGCCAGGGCCCTGCAGCACCTACCCAACTGGTAGCACCGGTTTTTAAATTACTTTCTATTACTGCTACATATTTTAACTCCCGTGGTAAACCATACTGACTTAAAATATTATCAATCAGATTAAAATAAGGCTGGCCCCAGTTTTTCATCTGCAGCAGGCTTTTAGAATGTGCAGTCAGGTAATCCTGCATGTAGCTCTCCGCATTGGGGTTTACCTGCACAGAGTAGGGCAGCGTGGGATTATAATTGTATTTTGAAAAAAGATTTTTAAAACCATACTTGGTAACCTGGCTAAAGTAAATCACTTTTTCTTTAGGAGGTGGTGTGCGTTTTTTTAAAACATCTTCAATCGCTTCATCTTCTAAGGCTTCGTTTATTATGGTTGTATCGGTTATGGTAGTTGGTTGCTGCATTTCCATTATGCTGCCTGCCTGTGCAGTATGCAAAAGCATCCCTAAAAAAATAATGGATACAAGTTGTTTCATCTCAATAATTCTAATTTAATAGCTGTTGCTTTATCAAATGGTCAGCCAGTTGCAGCAAAGTTAGTTCATCTGTTTTCTTTGTCATAATCTGCAGGCCAAATGGCATACCGTTGCTGTGTTTAAACAGCGGAACCGATATGCCCGGAATACCGGTTAAATTGGCAAAAACTGTAAAAATATCTGCCAGGTACATAGCAACCGGATCCGTATTTTTTTCACCAATGGCAAAGGCTGTTGTTGGGCTTGTTGGCATTATAACTGCATCATAATCAACGAATATGGCATCGGTTCTGTCAACCAGTAACCTTCGTACCTGCTGCGCTTTACTAAAATAAGCATCGTAATAACCACTGCTTAAAACAAAGGTGCCCAGCATAATTCTGCGCTGCACTTCTTTGCCAAAACCTTCGCTTCTGGTCTGCTTATAAAACTCTGTTAAATCTTTTATATTGCCATTGGCCTGGTATCCGTAACGTATGCCATCGTAGCGGTTTAAATTACTGCTTGCTTCGGCAGTGGTAAGTACGTAATAGGCCGGTACAACATACTCCAGTAAATCAAAATCAATTTCGTTAACGGTATGTCCCTGCAATTTTAAAACTTCAATCAGCTTTAAAATATTTTGCTGTATTTCTTTATCTAATGATGGATGATGTAATGCTTCTTTAAAATAAGCAATTTTATATTTTTTTGCCGATTGTTCAATTTGCCCATTGCCTATTGCTAATTGCCCATTGTTCAAGGCTGTACTATCATACTCATCCTCTCCACTCATAATTTCCAGCAACAAAGCAGTATCACTAATTGTGTTTGCAAAAATACCAACCTGGTCAAATGAAGAGGCATAGGCAATCAACCCATAACGGGAAATGCGGCCATAGCTTGGTTTTAAGCCGATGATACCACAAAAATCGGCAGGTTGCCTTACAGAGCCACCGGTATCGCTGCCCAGGCTGGCCATACATAAACCAGCTTGCACAGCTACTGCACTACCGCCAGATGAGCCGCCCGGCACTTTGTTATTATCCAGTGCATTTAATACATTGCCATATACAGAGTTTTCGTTGCTGCTACCCATTGCAAATTCATCGCAATTACAAACACCTATTATAATTGCATCTTCATCCAGCAATCGCTGTACAGCAGTGGCTGTATATAAACTTTTAAAACCTGCTAATATTTTTGAAGATGCGGTAACAGTATGATCTTTATAACAAAGCACATCCTTAATAGCAATTACTACTCCATGCAGCTTTTTCAGCGGTTCGCCACGCTTTCTTTTTTCATCAAGCCTGGCGGCCTGTTGTATTGCTTCATCAGTAAATACCAGGGTAAATGCATTGAGGTTTTTATTCGCTTCTATTTGTTGGAGATAAAACTGCACCACTTCAGCACAGGTAATATTATTGGCTGTTAAGTTTTGATGATACTGTTTTATATCACTGAATATAAACATAGTAAGTTGCTGCCTTGGGTTATAAAAATCGGCTGAAATGTTCCCTTAAAAAAAGAGTACACTTCAGCCGAAGTAACGGGAGAAAAATATGCCGGTTAAGTAGTTTTATTAACTGTTTCTTTTTCTTTCATACCCTCTTCAATCTCACTTTTTACATTGTTTTTGGCATCGGTAAACTCACGCATTCCACGACCAACGCCTCTCATTAGTTCGGGTATTTTTTTACCGCCGAACATTAATAAAACAACAATGATAATAAGAATCCACTCGCTGCCACCTGGCATTGAAAGTAAAAAGATGTTGTTTAAAATTGATAAAATCATAACTTAAATTTAGGAAGCAAAGATAAATCAATTATTGACTAACCCGCTATTAAATATGATAGCGTTAATAGCTAATTAACAGACTATTTAAACAATCTACAGTGAAAAAATTTAACGAAGGTAGTTTTTGCCACACCTTGCTTTGCCATTGGCGGCCTGCTCAACTGTGATGCCCCTGGCACATGATACAAAAAATGATACGGTAAACAGTACAATAAGTGAAAGAATGATCCTTCTCATGGTTTAATTTTTTAGAGTTTTTAAAAATAATCAGTGGTAAAGCTTTTGCGAAGGATGGGAGGATTGATAAAGTACTTTTGCAATGATAATGCGTATTTTCCACATTTGCAAAATAAAAGAGCGGAAATTTTTAAACTTCCGCTCTTTTTAATAATATAGTTGAATAATTTCTTATTTTTTGGCAACAGCTCTTCTTTTTTCGCTAATACGTGCACTTTTGCCACTTCTGTCACGCAGATAGTACAGTTTTGCACGGTTTACGTTACCTATTTTATGTAAGATAACACTTTCGATATTTGGTGAAAATGCCGGAAATAAACGCTCAACACCAACACCATCGCTCATTTTACGTACTGTAAACGAAGCGGTTGCACCGGTTCCCTGGCGCTTAATTACATCGCCCTTAAAGCTTTGAATACGCTCTTTGGTACCCTCTACAATTTTATAATTAACAGTTACGTTATCGCCTGCTTTAAAATTCGGAAGTTTTGCTTTTCCTTTTGTGTCCAGTTGCTCATGAACAAATGCTACTGCGTTCATATTATATGATTTTTTTACGGACGGCAAAGGTAGGGAAAAATTTTGAGTTATGAGTTATGAGTTATGAGTTTTTTTGTGTTCTGGCAGAAATATTTTTCAGAAGCATCTTAAATCATCATAAAACATAAATAAAGCTGCCCAAAGATATGGATTTGAACGGAGCCCTTCGTTCCCTCAGGATAAACTCTGCCAATGAAGTTCAATCAGAGTACTATAGCCTGTCAACAAAAAAGCTGTAAACTTTGAAAAAGTTGACAGCTTTTTATACAATTGATCGTCGTTTTTATCTTCCACATTTCCCTCTCCGCCGTTTGGCGGAAGGATAGGAGGGGCCTTTATCTTGCTACATTCACACTTCTCTTTTCCCTTATCACCGTTACTTTTATCTGCCCGGGGAAGGTCATTTCGGTTTGTATTTTCTGCGCTATTTCAAA
>JAYURR010000141.1:0-3976 GCA_043756605.1 Chitinophagaceae bacterium | reverse complement strand
TGGCTTTTGGCACCCGTAATACGCTTAGTACACAAACCAACCCCAAACGTGGTATTGGTGCAGCCCGTAACTGGGTGCTGGGTAAATTCATTGAGTTTGCAAAACAAAGCAACGGGCGTTTATCTGCTTTTATTGATACCACCACTTTACAACCCGATAAAAGAAGAATTGATACGCTAACACTTTTAGGCAATGTGGTTGCCATATTGAAAGGCACCGATCCCAACGACAACCGCATCTTCATCATCAGCGGGCATTTAGATAATATGCGTAGCAGTCCAACAGAACGCCTTGGCGATGCACCGGGCGCCAACGACGATGCAAGTGGTTGTGCTGCGGTTATTGAATGTGCAAGGATTATGAGTAAACATAATTTTGCGGCTACCATAATTTTTGTAACAGTTAGTGGAGAAGAACAGGGTTTACTGGGCTCAGCATTTATGAGTGAAAAAGCAAAGAAAGAAAATTGGAATATCGTTGCAGTTTTAAACAATGATATTATGGGCAGCAATAACAGCAACGAAACTAATATTATCAACAACACTAAGGTTCGTGTTTTTAGCGAGGGCATACCGGCTTACGAAACAGAAAAAGTCGCCGCCAATATTCGCAACCTGGGTTTGGAGAATGATGGCAAAAGCCGCCAGCTTGCACGCTATGTAAAAGAAATTGGCGAACGCTATGTTGATAATATGGAAGTGGTTTTAATTTACCGCAACGATCGTTTTTTGCGTGGCGGTGATCATACACCTTATGTGCAGCGTGGTTTTGCAGCGGTACGTATTACCGAGATGAATGAGAATTATACAAGGCAGCACCAGGATGTGCGGATAGAAAATGGTATTCAATACGGCGACCTGGAAGAATATATTGACTATGAATACCTGCGTAAAAACACCGGGGTTAATCTGGCAAACCTTGCTAATTTATCTAAAGCACCAGCCATGCCCGACTCTGTAAAAATGGAAGTAAGGAGATTAACCAATTCTACTTTATTATATTGGCAAACACCTAAGATAGGAAAAGTAAAAGGCTATTACGTTTTAGTTAGAGAAACTACCAGCGCTTTCTGGCAAAGAAAAATTTTTACTACAGAAACTGAAATGCGTTTGCCTTATTCAAAAGACAATTACTTTTTTGCAGTGCAATCGGTAAATGAAACGGGTAACGAAAGTTTGCCGGTTGTACCAATGCCGGGAAGATAAATAAGTAAAAGCCCCCCGATCAAAGATTAGAACGGGGGCTTTTCTTACAAAACTCAAACCATCACTTTTTTGTTTTACTTTCTACTTCCAGCTCACCATTGCTGTAACATTTTAATTTTACTGTTTGGGTTTTGTTTGAAACCATAACATAATACCTGGTTACAGATTGATGGGTTAATTCAACAACTGAATTGTCAACTTCATACCCACTATAATTATCTGCAAGGGCTACCGAAATACTCAAAGGCATCTGATCTGCAGCAATTCTTCTGGAAGTGCCAATCAGCTCGCCGTTTTCTGTGTAGGCTGCATCTACCTTTACATTGTTCAGTAAAAAGGATGCAAAATAAAATTCATCGGTTTTGTCCCATTTAACCAAGGTGGCATTTGAAAAATCACTTTTAAATGCAGCTTTTACAACCGGGGTTACTTTCTCAGGATCGGGAGAATTTTTTTTGCCGTCTGTTGCAAATGAGCTGATGGACAACAGCATTACGATTGCTGTTAAAACGGTTTTAATCTTTTTCATAACTATACTTTTTTAAGTTTTTTAAATAGCTGCTTCATGGCTGCAGCTTTAATTACAACCCAAAAGTAGTTGCAGTTAGTTACGGGTAAAAGCAATATGGTACAAGCGACGCTAAAAAAAAGTTAATCACTATATGAACGGTAAACACTTCTTTATTTTTATATACGAATGTATTCGTAAAATCCTTTACTGTACTGCATTAGCTTTTATTTCTTAAGGAAATTATAAAAGAAGATTTGGTATTGTTAAAAAGTGAAAGCGGCATTAACTTTTTATTAATCGTGAAATAAAATTGCCTGAGCAGCCTTCTGTTTAAAACAAAGTATCTTTATTTAAGTATGAATTATCTGGCCCATGCATATCTTTCTTTTAACCACCCCAACATTCTGGCCGGTAATATGATCAGCGATTATATAAAAGGAAAAAAGCAGTTTGATTATCCGCTTGCGGTACAAAAAGGAATTAAACTGCACCGGGCCATTGATAACTTTACCGATACCCATGCTGCAACACAGGATCTGAAATCATTTTTTAGGCCACAATACCGTTTGTATTCAGGGGCATTTGGAGATGTGGTGTACGATCATTTTCTGGCAAATGACACCCAAGAATTCAGTTCAGAAACAGCACTGAAAACATTTGCAGCAGGAACTTATCAATTGCTGGAATCTTATACAGAACTCTTTCCACTTCCCTTTCAAAAAATGTTTCCGTACATGAAAGAATACGACTGGCTGTATAATTACCGGCATACCTGGGGCATTGAAAAAAGCTTTGGTGGTGTGGTACGGCGCTCGGCCTATCTTACCGAAAGTACAATTGCTTTTGAAATTTTTAATACGCATTATTCCGAGATGCAAACCTGTTACCGTGCTTTTTTTCCAGATCTAAAAAAATACAGTCTCAACAAACTGAATGAATTATTAAACAGCTGATTTCTGTATCTTTAACCATCAACGATTTGTTTTAACAGGAAAACATACCGGCTGAATTTTATTCAGAACATTATGATTCTAAAATCAGTATTTACAATTGCTGCGCTACTGCTTGCCTCGGGCTTATTTTTTGCATGCAAACAAAAGCAAAGCAATACAGTAACAAACAAAACCTTGCGCATTCCGGTTTCGGTGCATGACAGTTCTATCTTGTCGCTTGATAAGTCGCCGATGGATATGATTTATTTTCCTGAAGATTATCCCAAGCAAAAAATGGTTACACCCAATTTGGCAAACCCGGTTGCCCGGATTATTTACAGCCGTCCGCAAAAAAACGGAAGAGTAATTTTTGCTGATTCATCAGTAACGGAAAATGTTATACAACATTATGGAAAGGAGTGGCGGCTGGGTGCCAATGAAGCTACCGAAATTGAATTTTTTAAACCGGTTACCATTAAAGAAAAAAAAATTGCTGCGGGCCGTTATATACTTTATTGCATACCTTACCCCGATAATTGGAAAATGATCATTAACCAAAACCTGTACAGTTGGGGATTACATATTGACAAAACCAAAGACATAGCTGAAATAGAAATACCGGTATTTAAAACCGATGTGCAGACAGAATATTTTACCATGCTTTTTAAATCAGCAGCCGGTGGCTGTGTACTCATCATGTCGTGGGGTAATGTAAAAGCAGTTTTACCAATTGACTTGAATTAAATTTATTTTTATTACCCGATAATTTTTTAGGCAGATATTTACAATATGTGTGGAATTGCAGGAATTTTATTACATGCCCCTAATACAATCGCTTCCGTTCATTTAAAAAAAATGACCGATGCTATTGCACACCGTGGGCCTGATGGCGAAGGGCAGTGGAGCAATACCAGCAACACGGTTCACTTGGGGCACCGGCGGCTTGCTGTTATTGATCTCAGCAACCATGCAGCCCAACCCATGAGTTTTGCCAGCCGGTACCAGATTGTTTATAACGGCGAAATTTATAATTATATCGAGATCAGATCTTTTCTTCAAAATAAAGGTTACCATTTTACAACACAGTCGGATACGGAAGTGATACTGGCTTCTTATGATTACTGGAAAGAAAAATGCCTGCAGCAATTTGATGGCATGTTTGCCTTTGCTATTTGGGATGAAAAGGATGAAAAACTTTTTGCAGCCCGTGACCGCTTTGGCGAAAAGCCTTTTTATTATTATGAAGATGAAGAAAATTTTATTTTTGCCAGCGAAATGAAAGCGCTTTGGGCTATTGGCATAGATAAAAAGATTGATAATAAAATGCT